>DATHDT010000210.1:0-3166 GCA_035318905.1 Gemmatimonadales bacterium
GACCACCGGCCCGAGATGCGGGTCAACGGCCAGCCGCTCAACCTGCACGCGACCGAGGTCACCTTCGCGGAGGTGGCTACGGACGCCGACTGCAGGGACGGCGCGGTGCATTGGGGGGGGAAGCTGCGGGTGCAGAACACGGGACAGGAAGGTGTCGACTTCGTCGTGTGGGACTGCGACGACGGGGAGCCCGGCGTAAGCGACGGCTTCGCGATTGCCGTGGACCTTGTCGTGAACGGCGAGTTCTATGCGGTGACGTGCCCGGAGTCGCATGCGGAGCCCACGTGTACGCTGACGGGCGGCAACAGACAGTTCCACCCCACGCACTAGAAAGGAGGATGCAATGAGAATCGACACATTCCGGGGGGCGATCCGTTTGCTGGGTCTCGTCCTTCCTATGACGTTGGTGGCGAGCTCCGCCCAGAGCCAGATGCGGGCGGCGTCGCGGGCCGAGGCATACGGCGTCTCCGTGAGCACGCCGACGGTCAACCAGAAGTCACCGTACGCGGTCCTGCCGACCGGCGAGGCGATGTCCACGGATCAGGGACAGGGCGTGTCCATCGCGGGTCTCGTCACGGCGCACGATCTGTTTGCCATCGTGACGGGCGATGCCGATCCCGTCGATGGTTCCAACGCCGTGAGCAGCGCGACGCTGGGCGCGGTGCAGTTGCTCAACGGGCTCATCACGGCCGACGGCGTCGTCGCGATCGCGAGCAGCACGGTTGGCGACAACGCGGTGGGCAGTAACGCCGAGGGCTCGAGTCTCGGGAACGTCGTGGTGGGCGGAGTCGAGGTGTCGGACCCCGCACCCAACACGCGCATGGACTTGCCGGGCGTGGGCTACGTGATCCTGCACGAGCTGCGCCCCACGGGCGACGGCGTCACGACGAGCGGTTTGACCGTGAACATGATCCACGTCGTGTTGCAGCAACCGATTCTGGGCCTGCTGGGCCAGGTCATCGGCTACAAGACGGTCGGCAACATCATCGTCGGATCGGCGACGAGTAGCGTCACGCGCTAGATAGTTGTAGAGGAGGCGGCTTTTCAGGGCGCACCAATTTGGTGCGCCCTGAACGCTTCTGCGCCCAAGTCTAGGGCGTTCGTGCGTGCACACCGGAATCGTTGTGTATCTAACACATTGTATATCAATGCGTTGGCGCAATGCACCACGATTGGGCGCTGGCACTAGCCTTGCTGTTGCGCCGGTACAACATTCTAGCCCTTCCACCACCACCGTCGAGGAACCGCCTCCATGGTCAAGAAAGACGCGCCGCCGCCCCCCCAGGACGGGTCGGCAAGCCCCGAGTCGACACAAGCACTGCTGCGGGAGCTCGTCGCGCACTTGCGACAGAACCGCACGCAGCTGCGCGAAGAGTGGGCCCGGCGCATCACGCGCGCTCAGCTGCTCACCGCGATGACCGAGGAGGAAATCTTCGCCGAAGCGACCTCGGTGTACGACAACTACGTCGAAGCCCTGGAGACCGGGACCTTCGAAGCTCTGCAGGCGTACGCGCGCAATCTGTCGGAGCGCATCATCCCGCGAGGCGTCGAAACGCACGAAGTCGTCGGCATCGTGCTCCTGCTGCGTGACGTGCTCGCCCGCTCGTTGTTCGCCAAGTACCACGAAGACTTTAACAAACTCAATCGCATTCTCGACGCATACGAACCCGCCGCGAACCGCATCGCGAACACGGTGGCCGTCGGCTTCGTGCAAGAGCGCGAGCGCATCATCCGGCAGCAACAGGAGGCGATCCGGGAGCTGTCGACACCGGTGCTCCAGGTGCGCGAGCGGCTCCTGATTCTGCCGATCATCGGTGTGATCGATCCGCAACGCAACCGGCAGCTGACCGAGCAGCTGCTCCGCGCGATTCGTACGAACCGCGCGAAGGTCGTCGTGATCGACATCACCGGTGTGGCGGCGATGGACTCGAACGTCGCGAACCAGCTGGTGCAGACGGTCGAAGCATCGCGCCTCCTGGGCGCGACGGTCATCGTGACCGGTCTGTCGCCGGAAATCGCGCAGACCCTGGTCACCATCGGCGTGGACCTGAGCGAAATGGCCACGGTCGGCGACTTGCAGGGGGGGATCGAAGAGGCGGAGCGCCTGCTGGGCTACAAGGTGATTCCATATGCCGAGGCCACGCAGCAGGCCTAAGGGAGGCTGGTCGTGGAAGTCCCAATTCTGAAGCAGGGCCATTACTTGATCGCGTCGATCCAGTCGGCCCTGTCGGACGCTGACCTCTCCCAGTTGCGCGAGGCACTGATCGCGCGGGTGGGAAAATTCCGCGCCCGCGGGGTCATCGTGGACGTGACGGCGCTCGACGTGATGGACTCGTTTGCCGTACGCACGCTGCGCGACATCGCCCACATGGCGCGATTACGCGGCGCGGAGACGGTGATCGTCGGGATCCAACCCGAGGTCGCCTTCGCCATGGTGCAGCTCGGCCTGACCCTCAAGGGCATCGCGACCGCGCTCGACCTCGAAGAGGGCCTCGCCTTCCTCGATCGGCAGGCCCAAGGACGCATTGATAATCGGCAGGGGCATGGGCGTATCGACCGTGGCTGACGAGCTCCGCTGTCTCATCGCGGCGGACACCGACGTCGTTCAGGCCCGCCAGACCGGGCGCGATCTGGCCGCGGAAATCGGCTTCTCCGCCGGCGACCAGACCGTCGTCGCCGCTGCCATTTCGGAAATCGCCCGCAACATCCTGATGTACGCGAAGCGCGGCGAGGTGCGGTTCACCAAGGTGCTCGACGGCACTCGCCAGGGTCTCATCGTCGTCGCCGAGGACGACGGCCCCGGGATCCGCGATGTGTCCCGCGCCATGCAGGACGGCTACTCCACCTCGGGGGGCCTGGGCCTGGGTCTGCCCGGCGCGCGACGCTTAATGGACGAGTTCGAAGTCGTGTCGGCACCGGGGCAGGGCACGCGCATCACGATGCGCAAGTGGAAGCGGGCCAGTGCCTAACCGAATGCGCAACGCCCAGACGCTCATCCACTGGGGGGTCGCGACGGTGGCGATGCAGGGGGAGTCCGAATCCGGCGATCTCCACATGGTCAGAGCCGTGAAAGACGGCGTGCTCATCGCGGTCGTCGACGGGCTCGGCCATGGCGAAGAGGCCGCGGCGGCCGCCCGGATGGCCGTCGGGACGCTCGAGCGATATG
>DATHDT010000211.1:0-2378 GCA_035318905.1 Gemmatimonadales bacterium
TATCGACTTCCACGAGCAAGTGATCGCCGATGCGCACGACCGTTGCCCCACGCGTGCGCCCGACCCGGATGTGAAACAGCGTGTCGGTTTCGTTTTTCTCGACCGTGATGGCGGTGTCGACTTCGACCGCGGCGACGCCCGGCTGCGACTTGCGGCTCGGGAACGTCACGTGTCCGTCCTTGGCGGGCTCAGGGGCCGCAAGTTTCGCGACGGTCTTCACATCGTCGGGCCACGTCACGACATCCACGCCGCGCAATGCGCCGCCGGCCACGTCGATCACCACGAACGAGCCGTCGGCCCCTTCGAGGTCGACGGTCCCGTTCATCCCGTTCCCTTTCGGCACGCCTTTGCAGGCGACCGTGAGAATGTCGGTCTCGGGATCCCAGCGGTAGCTCACTTTGGGGAGCTTGCCGTCGAGCGGCTCGATGCGGGTTTCGAATTGCATAGCGGAAGCGTAATATAGCAGCACCATGAAACGACGCGAGTTCTTGGCGGTGACGGGGGCGGGGGCGGCGGCGCTGTACGGCGTGGGGCGCGACACTGAAGGTTCGCTCACGCCGCACTCCGCACGTCACACGTCTAGCATCCAGTCCCCCGCCCTAGGTCAAGAAGTGTTCAGCCGCCGCATGGAGCGCGTTCAACAAGAGCTCAACACGCAGAAGCTCGATCTGCTCGTCATTGAGCCGAGCACGAACTTCCAGTATTTCGCCGGCTACAACCCTGGGCGCAGCGAGCGCCTGATCCTCCTCATGATCCCGGTGACAGGCAAGCCCGTCGTCGTGTGCCCGTCATTCGAAGTCGAGCGATTGAAGCGCAACAGCGTGATCAGCGACGTGCGCGGCTGGGAGGAACAGGAAGATCCCTGGCGTCTGGTACGTGCCGCCGGGCAGCAGCTCAAGCCGGCGCACCGCGGGGGCATCTGCGGAGTCGAGCCGAGCACGTCGTACCTGAGTTTCGTACGCCTCACGAGCGCTCTGGGGAGCTGGAAGCTCGTGAACGGTGCCGCCGTGACCGAGCGCCTGCGCATCGTGAAAGGGCCCGAGGAAGTCACCATGATCCGCAGCGCGATTGCGGCGACCGAGGCCTCGATCGCCGCGACGTTTGCCCAGCTCGCGGTCGGCATGACCGAACGCAGCGTCGCGGAAATCTTGTCGCGCGAGATGGCGAGCCGCGGCTCACCCGGTGGCGGCCTGGTCCAGTTCGGACCCTCGAGCGCCCTGCCCCACGGCGGTCCGTCAGCGGGGAAGCTCGAGCGTGAAACCGTGGTCCTGATCGACGCCGGGTCTCGCGTTGAGGGCTACACGTCCGACATCACCCGCACCATCTGGTTCGGCGACGCGCCCTCGGCGGAGTTCAAGAAGGTCTACAACCTGGTGCACGACGCCCAGACCGCCGCGATGCAGGCGGGCCGGCCCCTGATGACGCAGTGCCAGGAGATGGACCGCCTCGCTCGCAAGGTCATCACCGACGGCGGGTATGGGCAGTTCTTCCTGCACCGGCTCGGCCACGGCATGGGGATGGACGGCCACGAGCCGCCCTATCTCGTGGAAGGCAACGAGACTCGGCTCGAGCCCGGGATGGTCTTCACGATCGAGCCGGGGATCTACCAGCTCAACAAATGGGGAGTCCGGATAGAGGATGATTGTGTCATGGGAGAGAATGGTGTGGAGGTTCTTTCACACCGGCCGGCCAAACTCTAGGACCGTGTCTAGCTGACCCCGGGCGAAAGCCCGGGGTAGACCTAACCCCCAACACTCCCGATTCTCGTTTCGGTGTTCCCCGGGCTTGCGCCCGGGGTCAGGTAACCTCAATCAATCGCCCAGTTTTTTTGCGAACGCGACGATTCGATCGATCCCTTTTTCGAGATCGGTCGTCGCGGCGGCGTACGACAACCTGACCCACCGGTCGTCGCCGAATGCCGCCCCTGGCACCAACGCGACGCCGCTCTCCGTCACCAGCCGCGTGCAGAACTCAGTGCCCGTGATCTTCCCGAAAGAATCCACCCTGAAGAAGAAGTAGAAGGCGCCCAGCGGCTCGACGAACTCCACCCCCGGCAGCTCCTGGCGGAAGCGTGCCACGACCAGGTCGCGGCGTTTGCGGAACTCAGCGACCATCCGGGCGACATCCTGCTCCACTCGATCATCGGCTAGCGCCGCGGCCGCGGCGAACTGGGCGGGATGATTCGCGCCCGACGACGTGTGCGACTGCAGCGCCGACATCGCCTTGGCAATCCTGCTCGGCGCCAGCGCCAAGCCGATGCGCCACCCCGTCATCGCGTACGCTTTGCTGACTCCGTAGATCAAGACGACGCGCTCGAGCAGTTCGTCGGGGAGATCGAGGAACGAGGGCGACGGGCCGGGGCCGTAATGGATGCGGCG
>DATHDT010000212.1:0-3583 GCA_035318905.1 Gemmatimonadales bacterium
CCATCGGCACCGAGACTGATGGATCGATCATCAGCCCCGCGAATGCGTGCGGCATCGTCGGCTTGAAGCCCACGGTGGGGCTCGTGAGTCGAGCGGGGATCATTCCGATTGCGCACAGCCAGGACACGGCGGGACCGATGAGCCGGAGCGTCGCGGACGCCGCTGCGCTCTTGACCGCCATCGCGGGTGTCGACCCGCGCGATCCAGCGACCGCGGACGCGCAGGGACATGTCGCGAAGGACTACACCGCGTTCCTCGATCCGAACGGATTGAAGGGCGCGCGCATCGGCGTCCAGGCCCGCACCGGCAACAACCCGATCGTCGACAAGGTGCTGGAGCAGGCGATCGCGGTCCTCAAGGCGCAGGGCGCCGAGGTCGTCGATCCCGCGCCAATCGAGACGGCGGGCCAGCTGGGCACGAACGAGCGCGACGTCCTGCAGTACGAGTTCAAGGCCGATCTGAACGCCTATCTCGCCACGATGCCCGCCAACGTCAAGGCGCGCACGCTCGCCGACTTGATCGCCTGGAACGCCGCGAACGAGGACCGCGAGATGCCATTCTTTGGGCAAGAGACGTTCATCGCTTCGCAAGCGCGCGGGCCTCTCACCGATCAGGCTTATCTCGACGCGCGTGCCAAGTGCGTCGACCTGACGCGCGCCAAGGGGATCGATGCGACGATGGACAAGAACAAGCTCGATGCGATGCTTGGGCCTTCGGGCGGCATCGCCTCGCTCGTCGATCTGGCGGGCGGCGGTGGGGGAGGGGGCGGGCCCGGCAGCTCACAGTTCCCGGCGGTCTCGGGCTACCCGCACATCGCCGTGCCTGCGGGGTTCCACTACGGTCTGCCGCTCGGCGTGTCGTTCTTCGGCCGCGCCTGGAGCGAGCCCGTGCTGATTCGTTTGGCCTATGCGTTCGAGCAGGCGACGAAGGCGCGCAAGGCGCCCGAGTTCATCCCCACCATCTCATTGAGTTGACTATGCCCTCCAATCTTTGGACTCGTCGCGATGTGGTGAAAACGGGACTCGCCGCCGCCGGCGCGGCGCTGCTGCCCTTCCCGCCGTCCCCCGCGGGGAAGGTCGTGCTGTTTCAGGGCGATTCGATTACCGATAGCGGCCGCGACCGCGCGTCGGCCGATCCCAACCGGGCCGGGGCGCTGGGCAACGGTTATCCGCTGCTCGTCACGGCCGCCGAGCTGGCGGCCCATCCCACGAGCGGGCTCAAGTTCTACAATCGCGGGATCAGCGGCAACAAGATTCCCGACCTGGTGCAACGCTGGGACGCTGATACCATCGCCCTGAAGCCTGATGTCCTCAGCATCCTGATCGGCGTGAACGACTACTGGCACACAAAGACCCACGGCTATACGGGGACGGTCGCCGACTACGAGACCGGCTTCGTCGCGTTGCTCAAGGCGACGCGCGCGGCCTTGCCGGCCGTTAGGCTCTTCGTGATCGAGCCGTTCGTACTGCGCACCGGAGCGGTGGACGCGGGCTGGTTCCCCGAATTCGACGAGCGTCGCGCCGCCGCGGCGCGCGTCGCGCGCCAGGTGAATGCGACGTTCATCCCCATGCAGGATGCGTTGACTCAGATGGCGGCGCGCACGTCGCCAGACTACTGGGCGGCAGACGGCGTGCATCCGACGCCGGCGGGCCACGGCCTGATTGCGGAGCGGTGGCGCCGCGCGGTGCGGCTGGCGTGAAGATCCTGGCGGCGGCTCTCCTGGCGGCGAGCACGCTCACCTGCTCGTGGACGACTTGGTTCGTGGTGATGAACAACAGTGGCGAGCCGATTCGTGTGACGTATGCGGCACGACCGCTGCGGACCCGCCCTGCCATTACCAGCAACGCCAATGTCGACAAGAGTCTCAGCGCGTGGCACGAGTTGGACGTGTCTTCCGTCCGACCTAAGGGGGACGTGCTCACGATCTCCTTGGGGCCTGACAGTTCCCTGCTCGTCGCCGGGTTGGGTACGTACACCGGCTCCAGCACCTATCCGTCGAGTCTGTTCGAGATCACGTCGCTGCGAATCATCACTACCGACGGCGAGCGCTCGTATTCGGGCTCCGAGGTCCTGAAGGCATTCGTCGAGCGCTCCCGGAGGCTCTACGTGCTCGAGGAGCGTTGAGCGTGTTCGCCCTGCTCGCACTCCTCACCCAGAGTCCCGATTCGATCTCCCGCTACATCCAGTCCGAGCTCGAACGACAACACATCCCAGGGATGTCAGTGGCGGTATTGCAAGGCGACCGCGTGCTGCTCGTGCGGGGCTTCGGGCTCGCAAACGTCGAGCTGCACGTTCCAGCGTCCGACAGCACCGTGTACCAGTCGGGATCGATGGGCAAACAGTTCACCGCCGCGCTCGTCGAAATGCTGGTGGAGCAGGGCCGCGTGCGCCTGACCGACACTATCACGCGCTGGTTTCCCGAAGGCGCGGGCGTGTGGAACGGCGTCACGGTGCGACACCTCCTCACGCACACGGGAGGCATCCCCGAGTACACCGACTCGACGTTCGATGCGCGCCGGGATCGCACCGAGGACGAGCTGGTGCGTCTCGCGGCCGTACGACCCCTCGACTTCCGTCCCGGCGAGCGTTGGAGCTACAGCAACACGGGTTACCTGCTCCTCGGCGCGTTGATCCGCCGCGTCACGGGGCGCTTCTACGGCGACCTGCTGCGGGATTCGGTCTTCCAGCCGCTGCGCATGTCCGACTCGCGCGTCATCTCCGAAGCCGACATCGTGCCCAATCGCGCCGCCGGCTACCGGCTGGAGGACGGGCAGATCAAGAATCAGGAGTGGGTCGCGCCCTCGCTCAACACCACGGCCGACGGCGCGCTGTACTTCACGGTGCGCGACCTGATCAAGTGGGCCGTCGCTCTGAACCACTGGCAGGTGCCGAGCCGAGCCGCGCTCGATACGGCGTGGGCGCCGGTGCGCCTCGCCGATGGGGCCACATATCCCTACGGCTTCGCCTGGTTCTTGACGGATCAACGGGGCCACCCCCGTATCGCGCACACCGGGAGCTGGCAAGGATTCAAGACCGTCATCGCCCGCTATCCGGAGTACGGCATCACGGTGATCGTGCTCGCGAATCTCGCCGAGGCTCGACCCGGGGCCATCGCCTACGCGATCGCCGGGATCCTGCAACATGACCTGGAGCCTCCCCAGGTGATGACTCCACGCGCCGGGTCGACTCCACCGCGACCGATTCCTGAGTTGTTGCGCCTGATCGGATCGGGCGCAGACAGCAGCCGGATCACGCCGCGTTTCGCGCGATTCCTGACGAAGGACGATCGGGATTGGTATGGCGGGCTGGTCGATCCGTTGCGGCAATGGACGTCACTCGGATGCGACGATGTGAAAGCCAGGCATATCTCGCGCCTCGGCGCCGAGGTCGCGTTTGTGTGTCACGCGCGAGGGGCGCGGGGCGGGGGCGGAACCGCCGTTTCGGTCCTATACACAAACGACTGGCATGTCGCCGACATCCAGACCTACGCGTATTAGGGGTGTCGCCGCGTCGTTATGACGTTTGGGGCGCGGCGCCTTGCCGACGGACGTGACAGTCTGCAACCTCATCACATGATCCCTCC
>DATHDT010000213.1:0-12564 GCA_035318905.1 Gemmatimonadales bacterium
TCATTAAGGACTGCGTGAAACGGGGACCCGATGACCCCAAAGCCGTGACCGACGCCGCCATGAAGAGCCTCGACATGATGCGCGCCGCGATGGAAGCCACCTACATCGCGTGACCAAGGGTCGGACGCGGCCTCCCACTACGGCGGTGAAGGGCCCGCGGCTCGACCTGCTCCAGGCCGCCGCCGACATCGTCAGCGCCCTTCCGGACGCGGTGGTGGTCACGGGGCTCGACCGGCGGGTCCTCGCGGTAAACCAGGCGGCGGCGGACCTGTTCGGGTGGCCGTCGGCCGACCTCGTCGGCCAGCCCATCGCCGATCAGGTCCACATGGGCGAGCGGGCCCACGTGGCGGAGCAGGAAGACAAGGTCTTCGGCGGCGAGGCGCAGCGCTACGAAACCAGAGTCCTGAACCACGAGACCGGCGAGGAGCGCGACGTCGCGGTCGCGAGCGGGCCTTTCCGCGTGGACGGCGAGCTGATCGGCACCGTCGCCACCCTCCGCGATATCACGGAGCCCAAGCGAGCCCAGGACACGCTGTCGCGCTCCGAGGCCCGGTACCGGAACCTGGTGGAGTCGGCCTCCGACGCGATTGTCACCCTCGACGCCAACGGCCGGTTCACCACCGTCAACCACGCCGCTGAGATCATCTCGGGCTACCGGCGCGAAGAATTGGTCGGTCAGTGGTTCGCCCCGATGCTCTCCGATGACGAGCTCCCCAAGGCCCTCGCGCACTTCCAGAAGGCGTTGGCCGGTGAGACGGGGCTCTTCGAGACCCAGTTCTACCGCAAGGACGGCGAGGGGCGCACGATCTCGGTGACCTACTCGACGCCGCAGCGGGACGAGGAAGTGCTCTGCCTCATCCGTGACGTCACCGACCAGAAGATGCTGCAGGAACAGCTCATCCAGTCGGAGAAGATGTCGGCGATCGGGCAGCTGGTGTCGGGCGTGGCGCACGAGCTGAACAACCCTCTCGCCGGCATCTCGGCGTTCGCGCAGCTGCTGCTCGCCGAAAAACGCTTCCCGCCCGACCAGCGCACCGCCGCGGAAACGATCTATAGCGAGGCGCGCCGCGCGAGCCGCATCGTGCAGAACCTCCTGACCTTCGCCCGGCAGCACAAAGCCGAAAAGGGCCCGGCCGCCATCAACCAGGTGCTCGACGACACCCTGGAACTGCGTGGGTATGAGCTGCGCGTTCGCGGCATCGATGTGCGCCGCGAGTACGACGAAGCCCTCCCCGACACGATGGGCGACGCCCACCAGCTGCAGCAGGTGTTCCTGAACCTCATCACGAACGCCGAGCAGGCCATGGAGCGCGCCGAGGGCAAGCATCACCGGCTGACGGTGCGCACGCGAACCGACGGCGACATCATCCGCATCGAAGTCGAGGACACCGGCGGGGGCGTTCCGGCGAACCTGCTGGAGCGCATCTTCAACCCGTTCTTCACCACCAAGCCCACGGGGCATGGCACCGGTCTCGGCCTGTCGATTTCTCTCGGCATCGTGCGCGAGCACGAAGGCCGCATCTGGGCCGAGAACGCGCCGCAGGGCGGGGCCCGCTTCATAGTCGAGCTCCCGGTCATCGCGCCGCGGGCGTCGGGCGAGTTCCCCGCCGCGATGGCGGCGCACCCGGTGGGCGACAGCCTGCGTATCCTGGTGGTCGACGACGAGGCCTCGGTACGGGTGGCATTGCAGCGGTACCTCGCGGCCCGCGGCCACAGCGTGGAAACGACCGCGAGCGGTCAGGATGCCCTCGGGCTGCTGAAGGCCGGTCAGTACGATGCCGTGATCGTCGACATGCGCATGCCCGATCTCTCGGGCGAGCAGTTGTTCGAGCAGCTGCGCGCCGCCGATCGCGAGCACGCGGAGCGCGTGATCTTCACCACCGGCGACCTCGTGAGCGAGCAGATGCGACGTTTCCTGGACGGTTCCGGCCGGCCTTGCGTCCCCAAGCCGTTCGAGTTCTCGTCATTCGACCAGGTGCTGCCCGCGGCGCGGCGTCGCGCCTAACTCTTCACCCTTCGCTCTCGAAAAATGCGCCCAATCGTCTATTCGCTGTTGCTCCTCGTCTGCCCGACAGCAGGCGCCGCGCAGACGTTCGACTTCTACGCTCGCGGTCCCTACCGGCCGGCGGTGCCCCGCCCCGAGGCGATCACCGGATACGCTGCCGGCGACCAGCACACGATGTATGCAGTAATGCAACACTATCTCGACACCTTGGTCGCCACTGCCGGCGAGCGAGTGCGGATCGAGCGCTGGGGCGAGACGTTCGAGCATCGGCCGATCCGGGCGCTGATCATTTCCGACCCCGCGAACCTGGCGCGTCTCGACCAGATCCGCGCCGACCTCGCCGAGCTCGCGGACCCGCGGAAGACGTCGCCGGCCCGGGCCGCCGAGATCGCCGCGAAGGACCCTGCCGTGGCGGTGTTTCAGTACTCGGTCCACGGTAACGAGCCCGCGGGGTTCGAAGCAGCGATGCAGGTCGCCTATCAGATGCTCGCATCCGACGAGCCGCAGACCCTCGAGCTCCTCAAGTCGGTCGTCCTGGTCCTGAACCCTTCGGCAAACCCCGACGGTCACGAGCGTTTCTCCGCCTGGTACAACTCGGTTGCCGTCGGCGCCGAGAATCCCTGGGCCTTCGAGCAGACCGAGCCGTGGAGCGTGACGGGCCGGTACAACCACTTCCGGTTCGACATGAACCGGGACCTGCTCGCCCAGAGCCAGCCCGAAGTGCGCGCCATGATGGGCGGGGTGCTGCGCTGGCGGCCGCAGGTGTTCGTCGACCACCACTCGACGACGCCGACCTACTTCTTCCCACCGGTCGCACAGGCGGTCAACCGCAACCTGCCCCCGCAGACCACGAGATGGTTCGACACCTACGGAAAGGGCAACGCGGCGGCGTTCGATCATTACGGGTGGCAGTACTTCGTCCGCGGCGTGTTCGACTTCTTCTACGTCGGCTACTGGGACGAGTGGGCCACCTTCCAGGGCGCGACCGGAATGACCTACGAGACGGACGGCGGCCCTGAGTTCAACAAACGGCGTGACGACGGCAGCATCACCACGTTCCGCGACGGCATCGCCCACCATTTCGTGGCGTCACTCGCCACGCTGGAAACAACGGCCAAGAACCGGCAGAGCCGGCTGCTCGACTACTACGAGTTCCGGCGCACCGCCCTCGCCGAGGCGGCGCTCGATCGCATGAAGCGCGTCGTGATCGTGCCGGGGACAGACCCCCGCACCACGGCACACGTCATCGGTCTGCTGCTCTCCAATGGGATCGAAGTCAGGCGCCTGGCGCAACCGGGCAGCTCCCGCGCGGCGCACGGCTACCTCGGCGGCGCGGCGGCAGCGCGCACATTCCCCGCCGGCAGCTACGTAATCGACCTCAATCAGCCGCAGCGGCGCCTCGCCAAGGGCATGCTCGAGCCCGACGCCGAGTTCGATCGCGGCTTTGTGGCGCGGGAGCTCGGTAAGTTCGAGCGGAACCGCCGTCGCGGCGAGAACGCCGACAAGGATGACTACGGCTTCTACGACATCACGGCGTGGTCCCTGCCGCTCTCGTTCAATCTCGAGGCGTACTGGACCGAAGACGCGGGTGACGGCGCGGGCACGGTGGTCGCCGACACGACGCTCCCCGCCCCCGCGGCGCCCACGCGCGCCGGATCGGCGTACGCGTTCGCCAACGATAACCTCGGGGCCGCGCGGCTCGCGCTGGCGCTCGAGAATGAGGGCTTCCGCCTAGCCATCGCGACACAGCCGTTGCGCGCCGACGGCCGCACCTACCCCCGCGGCACGTTCGTGGCCCGGGTGCAGCGCAACTCGCCCGCGCTGCACGAGCGCATCGCCGCCCTGGCGCCGTCGTTCGGCGTCCCGGTGACGGCGGTGCAGAGCGCGTTCGCCGACACGGGCGACGTCGGCACCGGCTCCAGCGACGTCTGGGCGCTCCATGGCGCGAAGATTCTCGTCGCCGTGGGGGACGGAGTCTACGAAACCAGCTATGGATCACTCTGGCATTTCCTGACGCGCGACCTCGGCGCGCCGTTCACGCCGGTGCCGCTCCGCAACATCGGCCGCATGGATGACCTGAACACCTACAACGTCATCATCGTCCCCGACGGAAGTGGCAGCCGGATGCGGCGGGAGTTGGGGGACGGCGGCGTCGCGGCCCTCAAGGCGTGGGTGCGCTCAGGCGGCGTCCTCATCGGGTTCGGCGGGGCCGGCGACCTCGCGACCAACAAGGACCTGGAGCTCTCGACGGTGTCGGCGGTCGGCGGGGACTCGACGCTCAAGGCCGATACGACGGCGCCGGGGACGGTGCCGCCACTGGTGTCGGCGACGGCGGCGCCCAAGGACCGGCCCGAGTGGATCCCGGGGGCGATCTTCAGCGCCACTCTCGACCCAACCCATTGGCTGACACTCGGTTACGCCGGCGAGCGTCTCCCCGTTTTCCTCGACGGCGACGTGTTCTGGAAGCCATCCAAGAGCGGGGCGAACCCGGTCGTCTTCACAGGCGATGACCTCGTCCTGTCGGGGTTCACGTGGCCGGGAAACACCGCTCGCCTGCTCAAGGGAACGGCGTGGGCAGCGGTGGAGAACCAGGGCAGCGGACGGGTCGTGCTCTTCCTCGGCGATCCCCTGTTCCGGGCCTTCTGGCGTGGACCCGCCCGCCTCGTGACGAACGCGATCCTGATCGGACCCAACCGCTAGAAACGCAAACGGCCGGGGAGTGAATCTCCCCGGCCGTGTCGGTCTTAGGCTGGTGTCGGTCTCGAGCCGACGTTAGATCTCGGCCCGCGCCCGAGCGAGCTTCGTCCACACCGGTGCCACACGGATCTTCGGTGCGACGCGGTAGCGGCTCGGCTCCTCACGGGGCGGCCGGCGGGCCCGCCCGGGCGTCAGATTGAACCGCTCCTTGAAGCGGTCCTCCGCCGCCGGCACCTTCCAGGTAAGCGTCGACCGCTTCTGCTTGCGCAGCACGTCGATCGACACCGTCTCACCTTCATCGTACGACCGCAGGATGCGCATCGCATGCATCGGCGACGTCGGCTTGCGGCCGCCGATCGCCATGATCACGTCGCCGCCCTTGAGTGGCAGCGTCGAGTCTTCCGACGCCCGCACGACGAGCACGCCATCGGGCGTTCCGAAGTACGCGCCGAGGTCTGCGTTCAAGCTCACAAGCTCGATCCCGCCCCAGGCGTCGTCGCCAATCGTCCAGGCAAACGCACCGGGGCCGTTGCCCGGGCCACCCCACATCTTGGGGAGCGACATCTCAGGCATGTCCCCCATTTCGGGCATCTCGAGGCGCATGTTGCCGCCCAGCTCTTCGGCGACGATCGATGCCTTGTTGTTCGCGGTGCCGCGGCGATACTCGACCTGGACGGTGTCGCCCGGGTCCAGGGCGCGGGCCAGGTCGATCAGCTTCATGCCCGGGCCAGAGTCCTCGTCGCTCTCGGCCGCCACACCGCCGAGCGCCGTACCGTCGAAGCGAGTGATGATGTCACCCGCCTTGAGGCCTGCCTTGTCTGCGGGGCTACCGGGGGTCACGGCTTCGATGCGCGCGCCGACCTTGTCGTTGGTCGCGTCGGGGTCGGTCTTGACGACGACCCCGATTCGCCCACGACTGCCGGCGAAGACGAAATTGCCGAACGGCCCCGTCTCGACCCGCGTGCGGACCCGCGGGCGCGTGTTGGCGCGGGCGCGCGGCGCCGGTTCCTGCGCCACGGCGACCGACGAGAGAGTCAATGCGGCCAGCGCCGCGACGATCCAATTGGGATTCATGGTAGGTCTTTCCGGGCCGTCACAGGCCCACGTAGCGAGCAGTGCTGATGCGCACGTTCACCAACTGGCGCATCAAATCCACCCGTTGTTTCCAGAGTTGCACGAGTTCGGCGTCCTGTGCCTGGGGCTTGAGCGTTCCCCGCCGCTCCAAGTCGCCATCGACGACGGCAATCCGGTCCTCCAGCTCCGCCACCTTCGCCGCCATGCGACCGGTCAGCACCCGGCCATCGACGTCGTAGTTCAGGAGCTGATCTTCGAGAGTCGCAGACTGGTTCTTCGCCATGGAAAGCTCGGCGCGGAGCGTGCCATTACTGCCGAGTCCCGGCACGAGCAGCGCGCCGGCGAGCGCGGCTGCCGCGGCGAGGCCCCATCCGCCCCACGTCCGGCGGCGGCGGTTCCGCTCCGTCCGCACGGTCTGGCGTACGATCGCCCACCGGTCGCGCGGCGGATGCAGGGCAGGCAGCGCCTTGAGCTGCGCCACGCGCTGGTAGAGCGCGTCGAGCTCGGCCCGGCAGGCCGCGCAGTCCTCTACGTGGCGCCGCGCCCAGACCGACGCTTCTCCCGCTCGCAGCGCCAGCAAATCGTCCATTGTGCAGTGCATCATGTACTCGCTCCTTCGCCTTCCCCTAGCGTGCGCCGCAAACGCGCATGCGCGCGCGCCAGCTGCGACTTGGAAAAACTCACCGACTTCCCCATCAATTCGCTGATCTCCTCGTGCGTGTAGCCTTCGACGTCGTGCAGCCACACCACAGAGCGGGACGTGTCCGACAATTGCTCGAATGCCCGCTCGAGATCGATGTTCGCCCCAACGTGCATCCCCGGCCGTCCCACCGGTTCGTCGTCCAGCGGCTCCGCGGCCCGGAGCTGCTCTCGGCGAATTCGCATCAGGGCTTTCGTCGCCGCGATCCGCCGAACCCATCCCCACAGATGCCCCTCGCCCCGGTATGTCCGAATGCTTTTCACGACTTCCAAAAACGTCTCCTGCAGCACGTCCTCGGCGTCTTCGGCGTTCCGCAGCATCCGCCGCGCCAGGTTGTAGACAGGCGTCTCGAACGCGCGGAATAGCGCCTCGAGAGCTGCTTCATCTCCGGCTTGCGCGCGGGCGACGAGGACGTCTGGAACGGCGAAGGCCACGGTCATCTGTCCAAACCTATAGATGTGCGAGGAGGGGAGAGCGTCGCGCTACACACCACACACTTACTTAAGTGCTTACCCAATAGTAACTTGCCACCCATGGCGAAGAGCGAGCTCCACAACTGGCTCCACCACTGGCAGGACGAGGGGGACGCGGCGTTCCTCTACGGCGTCCTGGCCTCCAAGGAGCCGGACCCCAAGAAGCGCGAGATCTACGAGAAGCTGGCGGGGGTCGAGGAGCGGCACACCCAGATGTGGGCCAAACTGCTCGGCGACCATGGGCATCCGGTCCCCGCCGCCGGACCGGTTCCGACGCTCAATGCGCGAGTGATGGCGTGGCTCGGCCGCCGCTTTGGTCCGCGCTACCTGTTGCCGCTGCTGCTGCGTGAAGAGGGCCGCGAGGTGAAGGGGTACATGGACCTGCACCGCACGTCCCCCGCGGGCGACGCCAAGACCGTGTCACTCACGCTCGCCAAGGAATCGGCGGCGCACGCAGAGACCCTGGCCGGACTCGCCGGGTCGAAGAGCGAGCCTTGGCACCGCGCCGAGTCGGGCGGGTTTCTACGCAACGTCGTGTACGGGTTCAATGACGGCCTCACGGCGAACTTCGGGCTGGTGGCCGGCGTGATCGGCGCGGCGGTGCAGCCGCACGTGATCATGATCTCGGGCGTCGCAGGGATGATCGCCGACGCCCTCTCGATGGGCGCGTCCGGCTACCTCGCCGCCAAGAGCGAGCAGGAAGTGTACGCGCATGAGATCGCGATGGAGAAGGAAGAGATCCGCCTGATGCCGGAGGTGGAAGAGGAAGAGCTCGCGCTGATGTATCAGGTGAAGGGCGTGGATCCGCGCACCGCCCGCCGCATGGCTGAGGAGGTCATGCGCGATCCGGTGCGCGCGCTCAACGAGCAGGTGCGCGAAGAGCTGAAGATCGGCGAGGCGCATTCAACGCCGTTCAAGGAAGGGTGGGTCACCGGTGCGGCCACGTTGGTCGGAGCCTTTATCCCCGTCGCCCCGTTCCTCATCTTCCAGACGCAGATCGCTGTGTGGACCTCGTTCGCGATCTCGATGCTGTCGCACTTCGGCGTCGGGGCGGCTCGCAGCGTGTTCACCGGCCGCGGGATCTTCCGCAGCGGCGTCGACATGTTCGTGGTGGGACTGGGTGTGGCGCTCGTCGGCTACGTGATGGGAGACCTCGTCGCCCGCCTGCTCTAGACGACGAGGTTCACCAACCGGTCCTGCACGTAGATCACCTTCTTCACCTTCTGTCCGTCGACAAACTTCTTCACGGCCTCATCCGCGAGCACGCGGGCGACGACGTCATCCTGGGGCATGCCGCGCGGCACCGTGAGGCGGGACCGAAGCTTCCCATTCACCTGCACGGCGATCTCGACGTCGCCGGCGGCGGCGAGTCCCTCGTCGTGCCTGGGCCACTGCTCCTCGAATACCGACCGCTTGTGGCCGAGCAGCTCCCACAACTCTTCGGCGAAGTGCGGCGCGTAGGGCGCCACCATGATCACGAGCGGCTCCACCTGCTCCTTGCTCCGTGCTCCTTGCTCCCGCAGTTCGTTGACGTACTCCATCATCGCGGCGATCGCGGTGTTGTAATTGAGGCTCTCCGTGTCGGCGCCGACCTTCCTAATTGTCTGGTGCAGTTTCCGTTCTACGCTCTCTGACTTCCCCGGGCTTGCGCCCGGGGTCAGGGCTTCGTGGGCCAACGTCCACACCTTATCCAGAAAGCGCCGGATCCCCACAATCCCCGTCTCCCGGAAATCGCCGCCCTCCTGGAAGGGACCGAGGAACATCAAGTACATCCGGAACGTGTCTGCCCCCCACTGCTGGATGTAGGCGTCGGGGACAACGACGTTGCCGCGCGACTTGGACATCTTGCTGCCGTCTTTCACGATCAGGCCGTGCGCGCGCAGCTTCGGGAACGGCTCTTCGAAGTGGATGTGGCCGAGGTCCTTGAGCACCATGCTGACGAAGCGCGAGTACAGGAGGTGGAGGACGGCGTGCTCGTTCCCCCCGATGTAGGTAGAGACCGGGAGCCACGTCTTGGTGCGGGCCGGATCGAAGGGCCGGTCGGCGAACTCCGTCGACGGATAGCGGAGGTGGTACCAGGCCGAGTCGAGGAACGTATCGGAGACGTCGGTCTCGCGGCGCCCCTGGTCCCCGCAGTCGGGACACTTCACGAAGTACCACTCTTTGTGCCGCGCCAACGGGCTGATGCCCGTGTCGTCGGGCCTGAAGTCCTCGATGAACGGCAGCTCGACGGGGAGGTCCTTTTCGGGCACCGCCACCGGCCCGCAGCGCTCGCAATAGATGATCGGGATCGGCGGGCCCCAATAACGCTGGCGCGAGATGCACCAGTCGTGCAGGCGGTATTGGACGCGCGGCGTCGCGGTGCCGCGTTGCGCCAGCCACGCGACGATCTTGCGGCCCCCCTCGCGGCAGGTCGCGCCGTCGAAAGCCCCTGAGTTCATCAGTGTGCCCTCCTCGGACACACTGGGGAGGGGCTCGCCGTCCGTTTTGACGACCTGGCGGATCGGCAGCTCGAACTGGGTGGCGAACTCGAAGTCGCGCTTGTCGTGCGCGGGCACGGCCATGATCGCGCCGGTCCCGTACTCCATGAGCACGTAATCAGCGATCCAGATCGGGATCGACTCGCCCGTCGCCGGGTTGCGGGCGTAGGAGCCCAGGAACACTCCCGTCTTGGTCTTGTCGCCCACGCGGCGCGCCACGACGTCTTTCGCCTGCACTTCGCGCTGGTACCCCTTCACGGCAGCCCTCTGCTCGACGGCGATCAGGTCCGTCACGAGCGGGTGCTCCGGCGCGAGCACGAGGTAAGTGGCGCCGAACACGGTGTCGGGACGCGTCGTGAAGACGGTGATCTTGGGGCCACCGGGGGTCTCGAAGACGAGCTCCGCGCCTTCGCTCCGCCCGATCCAATTGCGCTGCAGAGCGACGGTCGACGACGACCAGTCGAGCTTGTCGAGGTTGTCGAGGAGGCGCTGGGCAAAATCCGTGATTCTGAAGAACCACTGATCGAGAAAGCGCTGCTCCACGGGGGTGTCGCAGCGCTCGCAGCGCCCGTTGATCACCTGCTCGTTCGCGAGGACGGTCTTATCTTTGGGGCACCAGTTCACCGCGGCGCGCTTCTTGTACGCGAGCCCCGCGTGGAACAGCTGCAGGAAAAGCCACTGCGTCCACTTGTAGTAAGCCGGATCGGTCGTCGACAGCTCGTGGCGCCAGTCGAACATCCCGCCGAAACGCTTCAGCTGGCGCCGGAAATTGGCAATGTTCTTGGGGATCAGCTGCGCCGGATTCGTCCCGATCGAGAGCGCGTAGTTCTCGGAGTGAATGCCGAAGGCGTCGAAGCCCATCGGCTCGAATACGTCGTAGCCCTGGAGCCGTTTGAAGCGGCCGTAGATGTCCGCACCGGTGAACGCGAACATGTTGCCGACGTGCAGTCCCTCTGCCGACGGGTACGGAAACATCATCAGGTTGTAGAACGGCCGGGCCGGGCGGTCGAGCTCGGGCTCGTTGGTGCGGCGCTCCGACCAGCGCGCCTGCCACTTGGCCTCGAGGGCGGCCGGATCGTACAACGGATGGTGTGTGGGGACGTCACTCATAAGTGCCTGAAATTAAACGGACTTGCTGCACGGTGTCACCCTCGGTAGCTTGGGCCCGACCACCCGAATGGCCACGAAATCCCAGCAACTTCGCCAAAGCTTTCTCGTCTCCGGGGCCGGCACCGCGGTGGTGCTCATCGCCGTCGTCGCCTGGTTCACCGGCAGCCGGGCCGAGCGCATCCTCGAGCAACAGGCCGATACGCGGGGCCGGGATGTAGCCGCCCGCGAAGCCGCGCTGGTCACGCAGTACCTGACCGAGCGGCGCCGCGAGGTCGTCTCCCTGGCGAGCATGCCGCAGCTGATCGGCGCGGTCCGCCAGGCGTCGCAGGACGCCGCCACCCGCGGCCTCGACAAACTCGATGTCCCAACGCTCGAACGCATGTTCACCGGCTCGCGCCAAATGGGCGGCGACCCCGCCCTGCGCGACTACGTCCGCGCCTACACCACGCTCTCCGACTTCGCCGAGATGTTCGTGACCGAGAGTCACGGCTTCAACGTGCTCACGTCGGAGCGGCCGTCGGACTTCGTGCAGAGTGACGAAGAGTGGTGGCAGCGGACGATGGAAGACGGCTCCTACGAGGGCGATGCGAAGTTCGACTCATCGGCGGGGACGGTGTCGCTCGAGTTCGATGTCGCCGTCCGCGCTCCCGGGTACACGCGCCCGGTGGGGGTGCTGAAGGCCGTCTTCGGCCTCGACAAGCTGGCGAAGCTGTTGGGCTCCGAGGGCCTCACCGGCGGCGCGTACGTCGAGGTCGTCGACAACGACGGCCACCTGCTCGTGTCGCGTGACCCGAGTCTCCTCCTGCAGCCGTTGGCCGACAAAGAGCGCATCCCCCTGCGATCCGACGCGGCCAGCGAGCGCGTGGCCACCACGCAGCGCGGGGAGGAGCTGGTCGTCACGGTCCCGACGAACCAGGGTGAGTGGTGGGTGCTGTTCCGCCAGCCGACCGCCACGGCCTTCGCGGCCGCGCGGAACACGCAGCGCAATGTCTGGCTCGGCGCGGTGCTCGTCGCCGCGCTCGTCGTCGGCGCCTTGTACTGGCTGGCGCGGCGCCTCAGCCGGCTCGTGACGGAACCGGTGATGGCGGCCGGCGCGATCGCGAGCCGCGTGGCGGGAGGCGACCTGTCGGTGACGGTGTCGACCCACCGCGCCGAAGCCACCGAAGTGGGCGAGCTGCTGTCGTCGGTGCATTCGATGGTCGTCGCGCTACGGCGTCTGGTCGGAGCGATTCGCACCGCGGCCGACGAGGCGGCGGCGATGGCCTCGGAGATCTCGGCGTCGACCGAGGAAATGAGCGCGTCGACCGAAGAGATGGCGGCTACGTCGCAGGACCTGTCGCGGCGGGCCGGCGAGCAGGCGCAACTCGTGCGTGCCGCGGCCGATGATGCCGCGCGCATCCTCCAAATCGGGGTGCGCCTGGCGAGCGGCGCCGACGAGGCGGTGCGCCGCAACGCGGGGTTGTCGGCGCTGGCCCGCAAGCACAAAGACGTGCTGGACCAGAGCACCGTGCAGTTGGCGCAGCTGGCCGACGAAGTGCAGAAGGGCGCCGTGGAAGCGGAGGCCCTCGCCAAGGCCTCTGCTGAGATTCAACGGTTTGTGGTGCAAACCAAGGCCGTCGCGACGCAAACGAACATGCTGGCCCTGAACGCCGCTATCGAGGCCGCCCGCGCCGGACCCCAGGGCCGGGGCTTCGCCGTCGTGGCCGATGAGGTGCGCAAGCTGGCGTCGGTCGCGGCAGCCGCCGCCGGAGACACGGCAGACACGGTGCGCGGCGTGTTGACCCGGGTGCAGGGTACGCGCGACCGGTTGGTCCGCCTCGCCCAGGTGGCGGCGTCGGTGCGGGAAGCCGCCCAGACCGCCGCGCAGGGACTCAGCTCGGTGGCCGGTGAGGCCGACGCGAATGCGACCTGGAGCGGCGAGATCGCCCAATCGGCGGCGGAGATGAAGACGTTGGTCGAAGAGATCGCGAACCGGTTAGGCGCGGTCACGCAGCAGACGGACACGTTGTTGGCATCGGCGGAGGA
>DATHDT010000214.1:0-3535 GCA_035318905.1 Gemmatimonadales bacterium
GTTCAACGCGCGGACCCAAGCAGCCGCCGGCATGGTCACGCCGGTGGTGGTGACGATCTACAAGGATCGCACCTTCACATTCATTACCAAGACGCCCCCCGCGGCCGTGCTCCTCAAAAAGGAAGCCGGGATCGAGAAGGGCTCCCCCACGTCGAATCGTCAAAAAGTGGGGAAGGTCACGCGCGCGCAGCTCCAGAAGATCGCCGAGCTGAAGATGCCCGACCTGAACGCGACCGACCTCGAAGGCGCGATCAAGATGATCGCCGGGACGGCGCGCTCGATGGGCCTCGAGGTGGAGGGCTGATGCGCGTCCACGGCAAGCAGCACCGCGCCGCAGTCGCGACGCTCGAGCCGCAGAAGCGCTACAGCGAACGCGAGGCGGTCGACCGCGTGAAGGCGGCGGCGTTCGCGAAGTTCGACGAATCGGTGGACATCGCGGTGCGCCTGGGCGTCGATCCCAAGCACGCCGACCAGATCGTCCGCGGCACGGTGTCCCTGCCGCACGGAACCGGCAAGAAGGTTCGGGTGTTGGTCATCGCGCAGGGGGAAAAGGCCAAGGAGGCCGAAGCCGCCGGCGCCGACCTCGTGGGCCTCGAGTACATCCAGAAGATCAAGGACGGCTGGATCGACACCGATGTGATTGTGGCGACGCCCGACGTTATGGGGCAGCTCGGTCCGCTGGGTAAGGTGCTGGGCCCGCGGGGCCTGATGCCCAACCCCAAGGCCGGTACGGTGACGATGGACGTCGCCAAGGCGGTCAGAGAGTTGAAGGCGGGCAAGATCGAGTTTCGGGTCGACAAGAGCGGCATCGTGCACGCGCCGATCGGCAAGAAGTCGTTCGAGGCCGAGCACCTCGCCGTCAACCTCCATGCATTCATGGAGGCGATCGTGAAGGCGAAGCCCTCGGCGGCGAAGGGCCATTACGTCCGGTCGGTGACGGTCTCGAGCACCATGGGACCGGGCGTCCCGGTGGATCCGGCGGGGTACGCCCAATGAAGCACACCAAGGCGCAGAAGCAGGAGATGGTGACGGGGCTGTCGGCCCAGCTGGCCGGGGCCGGCGCGGTGTTCGTCACGGACTTCACGGGGCTCAACGTCGCCCAGATCACGACGCTGCGGCGCAAGCTGCGCGCGGCCGGGGTCGAATACGTGGTGGTGAAGAACACGCTGGCGCGGCGCTCCCTCACGGACGCGCAGCGCACCGGCATCGAAGCGCACCTGGCCGGTCCGACGGCGCTGGTGCTGGGCGGCGCGGACCCCGTGGCGCCGGCGAAGGTGCTGACGGAGTTCGCCAAGGAGCACGACAAGCCGCGAGTGAAGATCGGCCTGGTCGAAGGCAAGACCATCACGGCCGATCAGGTGAAGCACCTCGCGTCACTGGCGTCGAAACCGGAGCTGCTCGCCCAGCTGGGCGGCGTGCTCCAATCGCCGATGGCCGGATTCGTCGGTGCGTTGAATGGCTTGCTGTACATGATGGTGGGGGCCCTCGAGGCTCTGAAAAACAACCGGGTGGGAGAAACGACCAATGGCAACGCAAACTAGTTTGAGCATCGACGACCTGCTCGACGCGATCGGCAACCTTTCGGTGGTCGAGTTGTCGCAGCTCATCGAGAAGTTCAAGGACAAGTTCGGCGTCACGATCGCGGCACCCGCGGCGGCGGCTCCGGCCGGCGGCGCAGGCGGCGCGGCGGCGGCGGCGGTCGAGGAGAAGACCGAGTTCACGGTCATCCTCAAGGCCGGCGGCGAGAAGAAGATTCAGGTCATCAAGGAGATCCGCTCGATCACCAGCCTGGGTCTCAAGGAAGCCAAGGACCTCGTGGAAGGCGCGCCCGGTACCGTGAAGGAAGGCGTGTCCAAGGCCGAAGCCGAAGAAATCAAAAAGAAGCTCGAAGCACAGGGCGCCGTCGTCGAGCTGAAGTAGCCTCGGGCGAACGCGCCGGGCCAATCGGGCCCGGCGGCGCGTACCGGGTCTCACTTCGGTTCTACGACATGCACGGATTCACCACAGCCCTGCTCGCTTCTCCGAGCCCCTCTGTCCACCCCCAGACCGCTTCGGGTCCGGGGGCGGCGGGGCATTTTGCATTGCCTGAGGTTCTGACATGACCACGAAGACATTGCCGGTGCTGTCGTTCGCGAAGCTCAAGACGGGGATGCCGATGCCCCATCTCCTCGACATCCAGACGCGGGCCTTCCAGTCCCTGCTGCAGCCGGACGGGACAGGCGCCGACCGCTCGGACGTCGGCCTGGAGCGGGTGTTCAAGGACCTGTTCCCGATCCAGGACGTGAACGGCAATTACTCGCTCGAGTTCGTGAAGTACGCGCTCGGGGAGGCGAAGTACACGGTCGAAGAGTGCATCGAGCGCGACATGACGTTCTCGGTGCCCCTCAAGGCGACCCTGCAGCTCGTGGTGATGGAAGAGGTGGGCGAGACGGTCAAGACCAAGCGCCCCAAGAACATCATCGAGAAGGAAGTCTACCTCGGCGAGCTGCCCATCCTTACGCCCCTCGGCACGTTCGTGATCAACGGCGCGGAGCGCGTCATCGTATCGCAGCTGCACCGCTCGCCGGGTGTCGTCTTCGAAGAGAGCATCCACCCCAACGGCCAGCGCCTCTTTTCGGCGCGCATCATCCCGTTCCGGGGCTCGTGGGTCGAGTTCACGATCGACATTCACGACGTGATCTACGTCCACATCGACAAGAAGAAGAAGTTCCCGGCGACGGCGTTGCTCCGGGCCTTCGGCTACGGGACGAACGCCGAGATCCTGAAGCTGTTCTACGCCACGAAGGACATCGACATCACGGGCAAGCTCGAGGGCCGCGCGCAGAAGCGCGAGGTGCTCGGCACGCTGCTCGCGGCCGACGTGCCCGATCCCGAGAACAAGAAGGGCGAGCCCCTGGCGCGCGTCGGCGATGAGTTGACGCTGGAGCGCTTCAACGCGTTCCGCCGTGCGGGCATCACCGGGGTCAAGGTCTTCGCGGGGTACACTGCGCTCGACCTGCGCGAAGACGCGCAGCCGACGACGACGCAGCAGCAGCAGGGCAAGCACGTGCTCGCCTTCGACGTGGCCGATCCGGAGACGGGCGAGGTCGTCGCCGAAGCGGGGCGCGAGGTGTCGGACACCCTGAAGAAGAAGTTGCTCAAGGCCGGGCTGACCAAGGTGGACGTACTCTTGCCCGCGGGCCGGAGCGAGTCGCCGTTGATCAAGAACACGCTCATCAAGGACCCGACCCACACGGAGGCCGAGGCGCTGGAGCAGATCTACACGCTGCTGCGGCCCGGCGAGGCGCCGAACCTCGAGACCGCGCGCGAGGCGCTGAAGCGCCTGTTCTTCCATCCCAAGCGCTACGACCTGGGGCGCGTGGGCCGCTACAAGATCAACCAGCGGCTCAAGGTGAACGAGGCGAAGAACAACACCGTCCTCACCGAGAACGACTTCATCGCGATCATTCGCTATCTGATCGAGCTGTCCGAAGGCCGCGGCTACACCGACGACATCGACCACCTCGGCAACCGCCGGGTGCGCTCGGTCGGCGAG
>DATHDT010000215.1:0-12568 GCA_035318905.1 Gemmatimonadales bacterium
GGGGGGCGTGGACGGCCAGGCGAACGCGGTGAACGAGGCGGTTCAGGTCGCCGGTCAAGCCGGGACCGCCCCGTTTGGTTCGTGCACGGCGCTCGGCGGCTGCAACGCGTTCTTCTGGGACGGGACGATCCACGACCTCGGCACGCTGGGAGGGTCGTACAGCGCCGCGGTGGATCTCAACACGAAGGGTCAGGTCGTGGGGTGGAGCAGGACGAGCTCGAATGACATCCACGCCGCGCTGTGGACGGTGCACCCGTAGCGAACCGCGGTAGGTTGTCGCTACGCCTCTCGAAGCAGGGCCCCCACCGCGTCGAGCAGTTCGCGAGCGGCGATCGGCTTCCGCAGCGTTCGCGTAGCCCCGAGCGTCGCCGCGATTGCGAGGACGTCGCCTAGTCGAGTCGGACCGCCCCCGGACATCGCGACGATGGGCGGTGGAGGCACTTGAGTCCGCAGGGCCCGGATGACCTCGAATCCGTCCATCTCAGGCATGAAAATATCCACCAACACGAGATCGGCGCCGAGCTGATGGTACAAACGTAGTCCGGCGACTCCGTCAGGAGCCTCCGCAACGGCGTACCCGGCTCCCTCGAGCGTCACCCGGAGGGCATGCCGAAAGGTGTCGTCATCATCCATCACGAGGATGCGCGTCACGAGTCGAGTACCTCACGCACCTTGTGCGCGAGGCCCGCTACGGTGAACGGCTTCGCGAGAAACGCGGCGCCGGGTAGGAGCATGCCGGTTGGGATGAGGGACTGGTCGGCGTACCCGGACAGGTACAGGGTCTTCATCCTCGGGTGCGCCGGAGCGAGCAGCAATGCGACTTCGCGACCGCTCATGCCGGGCATCACGACATCGGTCACGAGGAGATCGATCCGGGGAAAGTTCACCGTGAGGCGAAGTGCGTCTTCACCGCTCGCCGCGACGAGCACGTGGTAACCGCGCGCCGCCAGGATTCTGCGGACCACACTCCGGACGTCCTCCTGGTCGTCCACCAAGAGGATGGTCTCCGAGTGCCGCGCCGGTTCCTCTCTTGACTGCATGTCAGAGAGGTACGTTCAGCGGGACCGGTCGGGCCAATACTTTATTGTTACGCGTGCTAGCGCTGCGGGGAATGGCTCCGGCGGGTCAACTCACCAGATGGGCGACGGGCTGCCGGAATAGGTCAGGATGGGCCGCCAGCACGCCAGCCGTTTCGAGTCCGGAGTGAACGCGCGCGTCGTACAGGCACTGCGTGTTCACGGGAAACCGTCCTGACAACCTCCCATACGCGGCCTCGTACTCGAGTACGCGGGCGAACCCGTCGCCCCGCGCGAGGGCTGCACCGGACACGTCGCCGACCACTCTTATGGATCGAGCGCCGTCGCGCGTGGCGGCCTCGAACTTGGCCTTCCAGAACGCCAGTTGTTGCGCCGCGCTGTCGGCGTACCGCGTGAGGATGAGGCGCTGTCCGTCGAGGGCGTTTCGTAGCGACCGTCGCCGGCGCGCGAGTTGGGCGAGGACCGGTTCGTGCACGTCGGGTTGCCCGGCGAAAAAGCACACGCTCCCGGCGTCCAAGCCATCGCCGAGCAGGCGCGCGGCTTGGCGCGTCCGCGCGCGGTCGCTGGTGTAGAGGCCACAGATGTGGCCGGTGGGCGTGGCGGACTGACCCTCCACAAAGGCCATCAGATCGGCTCGACGGAAGCGGCGCTCCCGCCGGCCGCCAATGCGCAGGCAGGGCAGGAGGCCGCGGTTGGTCCAACGGCGCAGCGAGGCTTCGCTCACGCGGAGCAGCGCGGCGGCTTCGGCGATGTCGAGCAACATGAGGACCGAGCCTTGACGAGCAATGTTAATTCAAGTATACCAAAGTATAGGAAAGGTGCAATGGAGCTACGGCATCTTCGGTATTTCGTGGCGGTGGCGGAGGAGCGCAGCTTCGTCAAGGCGGCGCGCCGCCTCCGTGTCGCGCAGCCCGCCCTGTCGAAGCAGATCCACGATCTCGAGACCGAGTTGGGCGTGCCGCTGTTTCATCGGCTCCCGCGGGGTGTGCGACTTACCCTGGCGGGCGAAGCGTTCCTGACCGATGCGCGCGGGACGCTGGACGCCGCCGGGCGCGCCGTCAGCAGCGCGCGGGGCGCGTCGATGAACGGGACGGCCCGCGTCGAGTTCGCGCACGGCGAGCTCTCGGCGTACGACCCGGTCATCGAAGACCTGCTGGGTGCCTTTCGCGACGCGCACCCCGAAACCCAGGTGCGGGTGTCGAGCATGAGCGACCAGGACGCCTATCAAGCGCTGCGAGAGGGACGGATCGATGCTGCGTCCGTCTTCGTCGCCGAGTGGCCGGTCGCGGGGTTCGAAGCCAGTGCCCAGCGCATCGCGGACTGCAGGACCGCAGGTGTCTTACTTCCGGCGAGCCATCCCCTGGCCATGCGCCCGTCGATTCGCTTGGCGGAGCTGCGGGACCTTACGTGGCTCCATTCGGCGCCACAGCGCTGGCCTGGGTTCTTCCGCATCCTCGACGAGGCGTTGCGCGCGCGCGGCTTGACCCCGGTACGACGCCGCGAGCGTCCGAAGGAAACGCCGGCGGCCAACGTGCAAATCGCCGCCGGAGAGACGTGGGCGCTGGCCAGTGAGGAAATTGGTGCGCGCTACCGCACGGCGCCGAACGCGATCGTGTATCGTCCGTTTGTCGAGCCACCCATCCCGTGCTGGATCGCGCTCGTCTGGCGCGCCAAGGCGCCGCGCGTCGTGCAGGACCTCGTCACGGTGGCGCGAGGGCTGCCAAGCGCGACGGTCGGTTAGAGCCGGTAGCCGACCAGCGTCCCCGAGGCCGTCTGCAGGAACAACATGCCCGCCACGTCGTCCACCGCGTACACCGGTTCGCGCTCCTTGCCCAGGTCCACGCGGGCGCGCGGTTGCGCGCTGTCTTTGTCGATCTGGAGCAGCACGTTCCCGTTTCCATCCGGCGAGCGCGTCAACATGAAGACCGATCCCGGGACTGTGAGCGACGCCCGGAACCGCTTCGACGCGAGCGCGGCCGCCTGCTGCGAGTAGCCCGTCAACTGCGCGCCGCCTTGCGAGTACGCTGTGGCCAGTTGGCCGGCGAACCGTTTCGCGTTCGAGTCCGTCGCCTGCCGCGAGGCCTGCGCGAACGCGTCGCCGTACGCCGATGCGGCGGCGCCGTACAGGCCCGCGCGGATCGAATTGATCCGATACAACGCGCGCAGCAGTCCCGGCAACTGCGGGGCAGGGTAGTAGACCTGCTGCTTCACGGCTCCATCGCGCGCCACGACGACGAGGTTCTGCGGCGAGATGAGCACGAGTCCGCCGGGGCGGATTTCCATGGCTGTCGGGTCCTCGCCGCCCTGCAGCTTGATCTCGCCGCCCAGCGCGCGGAACGTGCCGGCCGTGCGGTCGACGGCGTAGAGCCGGTGATCGTGACTCGCGAACACGTATAGCGTCGTGCCCTCGATCACGTGGTGCAACGAGTACCGGGCCGCGTTGTAGTCGCTTGAGCTGAGCGGCCTGCCGCTCTCGATCGCATCCTTGAACTTCGCCTCGCCCTTCGTCAGGTCGATGACGTTCACCTCGGCGTTCGTGGCCGCGTCCGGGCGCGAGATGTACAGGAGACCCGCCGGCGTCAGCTCGGCGTACGCCAGCTGCCCCTTGATCTTCACGTCCTTCTTCAGGCGCAGCGTGACGGTGGCGACGTCGAGCACGTTGACGAACGTGCGCGACTCGGCGTCGACGGCGAGCACCGCGGACCCGCCGGTGATCATCGCGTCGGTCACGGTGCCGCGCATGCGCACGGGCTTTGCGGCGATCGTCGTACCGTCGGCGTACCGCGCCACGTTCAGTCCCGTCTGCACCACGCCGTTGATGACGCGCACGTTGCCCGTCGCTTGATCGGGCGGCGGCGATTCGGGGAGGATGATGATCCCGTCGGGATGCTCGACGATGCCGTGCACCCAGCCGTCGATCGTCGCGGGCTTCGCCCACAGCGGTTTCCCGTCGGCGATGTTGTACGCCATGAGCCGGTCGTCGAACCCGACGTAGAGCCGCTCGGGTTGGCCCAGGGAAGGGAACAGCTGGACGTGGCGCGCCGGGTTGCCGGCGCGGGCCGTGGGCAGCGTCGCCGACCAGCGAATCGCGCCGGTGCGGGCGTCGAGCCCGCGCAGCCCCATCAGGGTGTGCACGACGATCATGTCGCGGCCCGCTTGCAGGACTTCGAGGGCGGTCGCGCCAGACGCGGCGCGCACGAGACCCTGCATCAGGCCGCCGAGACCACCGCGCTTCGGGCCGCTTTCCTGAAACAGGGATTCGCTGGCCCAGCGCTGCGCTCCCGTGGTGAGATCGTAGAGGGCGACCACCGGGGGCCCCTGCGCGCGCCGACCGTGTACGAGCAGCGAGCCGCTCTGCGGCAGCACGCGGCGCGTCACGACCTGCGTCAGCGAGAGCTTCCGGGAGTCGAACACCACGCCGCCCGTTACGGGGTCGAAGACGATCAACAGTCCGGGGCGGGCCGCTTCCATCAGGAGCGATCCCTCGACCATGCGGACACTGTCGACCGGGAGGCCTGCCAGCTCCGCTTTTTCCCACGTGACGACACCGCGATCCATGTCGACGGCCGCGAGCGACGCGTCGGTCGAGACGAGGAGCGCTCCCGCCGGCGTAACCTGCTGCCAGCGAATCGCCCCTTTGGTCTTCAGGGTCCAGGCGGCGGTGGCGCCCGTGGCAGGTGCCTGTGGAGTGGGAGCCGCTTGCAACAGCAAGAGCAGGAGCAGAGTCATGGTGGCGATCCTCCGGTGGATCCCTATATCCCCCCACCGCGACGTCAGACGCAAGAGGCCGGCGCTTACTAGCCGGTCGTGACGGCGCGCTGTACACTCGTACGCCATGCTCCGATCGTACCTGTGCGCCGCTCTCTGTCTGCTGGCGTCCACTGCCGCGGCGCAGCGTCCCGCCGATCCCCGCGCCGCCGTCCCCGCCCTCGGCCCCCTCGTCACCCGGTCGGGGAGCGAGCTGGCTGAGGTGATCGAACGCTTCTCCATCGATCGCAACGTCCTCACCCGCCGCTACGACGCGGACGACTCGCCTGACCAGCGGCGGCGCATGCGCGAGCTGTACCGCGGCTGGCAGCAGCGTCTCCAGGAGATCGATTTCGGCAAGCTGTCGCCGGAGGGGCGCGCCGACTACCTGCTCCTCGATCGCTACCTGCGCCATCAGATCGCGCTGCTCGATCGTCGCGACAAGATGCGCGCGAGCGAGTTGCCGCTGCTCCCCTTTGCCGACCGGCTGCTGGCCCTGCAGGACGCCCGGCGCAACCTCGAGACCATCGACCCTGCGGGGGTGGCGCGGATCCTGGCGGCGGTTTCCAAACAGGTCGACAGCCTGCGGACCCTGTTCGAGCCGCCGGCGCGCGGCGACAGCTCCGCGCGGCCCCGCGGCACGGCGCCGCAGGTCACGCGGACGATCGCCAATCGCGCCGCCGGCGATCTCGACGACGTGCGCGCCGTGGTCGGCAACTGGTTCCGGTACTACGACGGCTACGATCCCCAGTTCTCGTGGTGGGTGAAGGCTCCGCGTCAAATGCTCGACTCGGCGCTCGCGCGCTATGCGCGCACGCTCCGGGAACGCGTGGTGGGGATGAAACCTGGATCGAGCGAGAACACCGGACCGATCGTCGGGGAGCCGATCGGCATCGAGGGGCTGCAAGAAGACCTGGACTACGAGATGATTCCGTACACGCCCGAGGAGCTGATCGCGATTGCCGAGCGCGAGTACGCGTTCAGCCTCGGGGAGATCAAGAAGGCAGCGCGAGCGATGGGGTTCGGCGATGACTGGAAGGCGGCGATGGAGAAGGTGAAGAACTCCTACGTCGAGCCGGGCCGCCAACCCGATCTCGTGCGCGATCTCGCGCGCCAGGCCGAGGCGTTTCTCGATCAGCACGACTGGGTCACGGTCCCGCCGCTGGCGCGCGAAGACTGGCGCATGGAGATGTTGTCGCCAGAGCGGCAGCGCGTGTCGCCCTTCTTCCTGGGCGGCGAAACGATTCAGGTGTCGTACCCGACCGCCGAGATGACCGACGAAGAGAAGCTGATGAGTATGCGCGGGAACAACCCGCACTTCTCACACGCGACGGTCTTCCACGAGTTGAATCCCGGGCATCACCTGCAGGGTTTCATGGCGGCGCGCTACAACTCGCATCGCCGGCTCTTTCAGACGCCCTTCTGGAGCGAGGGGCAGGGCCTCTACTGGGAGATGTTTTTCTGGGACCACGGTTTCCAGGCGTCCCCGGAGGACCGCATCGGCGCGCTCTTCTGGCGGATGCATCGCAGCGCCCGGATCATTTTTTCCCTCAATTTCCATCTTGGGAAGATGACGCCGGAGCGGGCGATTCAATTCCTGGTGGACACCGTCGGGTTCGAGCGCGCCAACGCCGAGGGCGAGGTGCGGCGCTCGTTCGGCGGCGCCTACTCCCCGCTCTATCAGGCGGCCTACATGATCGGCGGGCTGCAGCTGCGCGCGCTGCACGCGGAGCTCGTCGACACGCGCAAGATGACCGAACGAGAATTCCACGACGCGGTGTTGCAGGGGGGCCCGATGCCCATCGCCATGATCCGCGCGCGTCTCGAAAAACTCCAGCTCACGGCGTCGGGCGCACCACCGTGGCGCTTCGCCGACCGGTTGCCTCCGCCCGTTCCCGCGCCCTAGGGCGCCTAAAGATCGTCGAAGCTGTGAATGACGAGGTGTCCGTGCGCCGCGGGCGCATTGGGCCCACGCACGCACAGCCTCGTTTGCATCCCCGCGCCTTGCGCCGCATCCAACTCGGCCGCCACGTCAGAGACAAACAGTACTGAGGCCGGTGGGTGCCCGAGCACCGCGGCGATGCCCGAGTAGCTCTGCGGGGCAGACTTGGGCCCAGTCGTCGTGTCGAAATACGCATGGATTAGAGGCGTCAGGTCGCCGGTCGTCGAATGAGCGAACAGGTCGCGCTGTGCCTGCACGCTGCCGGACGAAAAGATCGCGATGTCGGTCCCTCGCTCCTGCCAGCGCTTGAGGGCCAGGGCCACGTCCGGATACAGCTCACCCACGAGCTCCGCCGCGCCGTACCCCTCGTGCCAGATCTTTCCCTGGAGCGACTTGAGTCCCGTCGATTTGCGGTCGTGATCGATCAGCCAGTGGACGTACGCCGAGACCGAAGCCATCGGGGGATTCGGCGGGGGTGACTCGGCGGCGTGCTCCGCACGCAGCAAGGCGATGTCCGATTGCACGTCCGGGTCGGCTTCGTGCCGCTCGAGGAACTCCTGCACGCGCGCGCGGGCATAGCCGAACAACGTCGTGTGGACGAACGCGATGGGCGTGGTGGTGCCCTCGATGTCGAGCAGAATCGCCTGGACGGCCAACTCGGCGTGCGGCGTCAGCGCGCCAAGGGCACGTAGGTAGGCCCGAAGCAGACCGGCTGATAACCCTGATGCACCCCGCTATTGGTGTAGTGCGGCGTCCACCCCGACTTGTCCTGGAAGAGCCGGATCGCGCGGATGTCGCGCTCGGCGCAGAGGTCGAACCAATGCCACGTGCCGCGGGGCACGCGGATCAGGTCGCCGGCTTCGACTTCGATCGCGATGACAGCCCCGCCGTCTTTCGGGTGCACGTGAAACAGCCCGCGCCCGCGCACGATGAAGCGCACTTCGTCCTCGTCGTGCCAATGCTCGCTGCTGAACTTGGCCAGCATCGCGTCGAGGCCCGGCGTCGCCGCGGTCACGTCGATCACGTCGGCCGTGACGTACCCGCCACGCGCCTTAAGCTGCTCGATCTCGGGCGCGTACGCGGCGAGGACCTCGTCCGCTGACGCACTCGCCGGGACGCGTTGCGCGCCGGGCCAGCGCTCGTAGTCGATGCCGAGCTTCGCCAGATAACGCGTCACCTCACCCTGATCGGTGAGGGTGCGTTTTTCGTCGGGGATCTTCACGCTTGCCATGCCATGCCTCGCTTTCTTCCCATCACTTCGAACAAGAATTCCAGGATCTCGACCTGCCGTTTGGCGTCGGTGAGATCGCGGCCCCACGTGTAGAGCCCGTGCTTCTTTATAAGGAAGCCGTGGACGTTGGGCTGTTCCTTCAGGACAGACTCGACGTGCGGTACGGCGGAAGCCCAGTCCTGCGTGTTGTCGAGGATCGGCAAGCACTCGCGGTGGTCATGCGTGCGCACGCCGTCGAGTCCCTTCAACATCTCGTACCCTTCAATCTCCAGACCGCCTGCGCTGGCCGCGTCTGAAAGAATCGTGCTCCAAATCGAATGCGTATGCAGCACCGCGCCGGCGCCGCGCGCGCGCACGACCGCCAGGTGCAGGCTCGCCTCCGCCGAGGGTTTACCCGATCCGGAAACGACGGCGCCGCGCTCGTCGATCTCGACGACCTCGGTCTCCGTCATCAGGCCCTTATCGACGCCGCTGGCGGTGATCGCGAGTCGCAGCGGATCGCGGCTCAGCACCGCGCTGAAGTTGCCGCTCGTGCCTAATGCCCAGCCGCGGGCGTAGCACTGGCGCGCGATGGCGACGAGATCCTTGGCCAGGCTGAGCGTCGACAGCTAGGTCTCTCCCTTGCGCCGCCTCGGCTTCCGTTCTGCCGCGGGCTCCTGCGGCAGGCCGCCGGATGCCACGACGACCTGATCTCGACCCTGGCTCTTTGACCGGTACATCGCGGCGTCGGCGCTCGCGATCAACTCCTCGGGCGTGTCCCCATGCGACGGGTACTCGGCGATGCCGATACTGACCGTCACCTTGCCGCCTTCGAACGGTTCGCTGGCCACGCGCGCCCGGATGCGCTCCGCGACGATCGCCGCCGTCGCCAGCGGGGCCTCGAGCAACATGATGAGGAACTCCTCGCCACCGTAGCGGGCCACGGAGTCCACGCCGCGCGTCGCCTTCCGCAGGATCTCGGCGACCTTCACGAGCGCCGCATCTCCCCCGAGGTGACCGTTCGTATCGTTGTACCGCTTGAAGTGATCGACGTCCGCCATCAGCACGGAGAACGTGCGCCGCAGGCGCCGCGAACGCTGGACCTCGTTCGCGAGGGTTCCCATCAGGTGCCGTCGGTTGTACAGGCCGGTGAGCGCGTCGGTGACGGAGAGCCGCTCGAGCTCAGTCTGGCCCTCCCGCTCGCGTAGTCGCGACACGAGCTGGGCGAATGCCCGTGTCAGGTACCCGACCTCGCCGCTGCCGCCGGCGGGCAGCTCGGCGGAGAGATCCCCCGACGTCACCTTGGCCGCGGCGGCGCTGAGCCGCTCCAGGGGACGGGCGATCAGCATCCCCAACCCGTAGGCGATGAGCCCGACCGCCACGACCAGTACGAACAGCATCAGGATCGTGCCGTTGCGGAGCCGCGCCAGATCGGCGAATGCTTCGTCGCGGGGCACCTCGACGATCGCCGCCCAGCGCAACTGCGGCACGCGGCGCGCAATCGCGACGACTTCCGGCCCGCCGGCGCGCTCGTAGGTCCCCGTCGTCCCCTCCTTGGCGAGCAGCTGGGTCGTGGTCTCGGGCACGTTCGTGCGCATCAGCTCGGCGGTGCTCGTGCGGGAGGTCAGAATCAGACGGCCGCGATCCGTCATCACGGTGATCTCGCCCGCGCCCGCGGGAGCCAGACGGGCCAGCGTGTCGGCCACGGAGCGGAGGCTGATCTTCGCGCTCAGGGCGCCGAGGAAGCGCCCATCCGCCTGACGGATGGGAACGGCGAGCACGATGGCGGCTCGCGCGAGCCCGACGTCCCAGTACGGCTCGCCGATGTGCGCGTCGCCCGTGCGGAGCGCGTTGAGACGCTCGAGCGGCAGCGACATCGCACCGGTGCGGCCCCCGCTACTCGCCACGCCGCGCCCCGTGGCATCGATGATCAGCAGCGTTTCAAAAGCCGGGAAGCGCTCGCGCGACGCGGTGAGATGATCACGCAGGCGTCCCAGGGCGCGGTCGGCGCCGCTCCCCTGTGTCCTTCCCACGTTGTCAGACAGCACGTAGGAGCTCGCCGAGACGTGCAGCTCGTCGAGCCGCTCGTCGAGCCACTGATCGAGCGCACGTGCGGCCTCGGAGCTCGTACCGCGCAACTCCTGATCGACCGTCTCACTGAGGGCCCGTCGATTGCGACCGTAGGAGTTGATCGTCGTCGCGAGCGTCGGGATGAGCGTGGCCAACACCACCAGCGCCAGGATCTTGTTCCTGATGGTGTCGAGGTGCAGTGCGCGCAGTGGCCGCGCGACGCGATCGCCCCAGACGCTCACGGGCGGGTGGCCTTGGCCATGCAGCAAGATCGTCGGGACGAAGAGAACATCAACCCCCCTCAGCCTCTATATTCTGTTTCCGTGACTCCCGAGATCCCCGCCGACCTCCAAGCCGCGTTGGGCGAGCGTTACGCGCTGCGCCGCGTGCTGGGCCGTGGCGGGATGGCGACCGTGTACCTCGCGTACGACGGCAAGCATCGCCGCGAGGTCGCCCTCAAGGTGCTCCTCCCCGGCCTCGCCGCATTCCTCGGCGTCGAGCGATTCCTCAAGGAAATCCAGATCGCGGCCGGGCTCACTCATCCCCACATCCTGCCGCTGCACGACTCCGGTGAAGCGGGTGGCTTCCTCTATTATGTAATGCCGTACCTCGAGGGCGGCTCGCTGCGCCAGCGCTTGCCGGGAAAGCCTCTCCGCGTGGACGACGCGCTCACCATTGCCGCGCCGGTGGCGGACGCGCTGTCGTACGCCCATCGTATGGGGGTGTTTCACCGCGACATCAAACCGGAGAACGTGCTCTTCTCACAGGGGCACCCGATCGTCTCCGATTTCGGGATCGCCAAGGCGATCAGCACCGCCGGGGGCGCGAACCTCACGCGCACCGGCTTTCCCCTCGGCACGCCCGGGTACATGAGTCCGGAGCAGGCCGCGGGTCTCACCGATCTCGACGCGCGCACCGACGTGTACAGCCTGGCAGTCGTCGTCTACGAGATGCTCGTGGGCGAGATTCCCGGCCGCTGGCCCACCGAAGAGGCGGTGCGCACCGGCAGGTTCCTCGAGGCCACCGCGCCGCACCGCTCGCGACTCACCGATTTGGGGACCCGGCTCGAGGGCGCGCTGGTACGCGGGCTCGCGATCCGGCACGACCAGCGCACGCCGACGCCGGCGATGTTGATCGACGAGCTGAATGGCGCCTCGGCTCCACGGCGGCGCTACAGTGGCGGCGAGGTCGAAGAAATCGTGAAGAAGGCCACGGAGTTGGAGGCGAGCGCGCCGACGGCCGGAGGCGCCATGACGATGGGCGGTGTCGAGGCGCTGGCCGGAGAGGTGGGCGTCGCGCCGGAGACCGTGCGCGCCGCCGCGCAGGCGCTCGAGTTCCGAGTCGAGCAGCCGCCTCGCAATCCCTGGATCGACGGTCCCACGGCGTTCTCGTACGAACGGGTGGTCGAGGGCGAGTTGCCCGACACCGAGTGGCAGGTTCTCGTCGATGAAATCCGGCGAGTGCTCAAGAACCCCGGACAGATCAGTCAGTTCGGGCGCTCGTTCTCGTGGGTCGCCGGGCGGTCTCCGGGGATTCGGCGCGACCTCGAGATCGCCGTGTCGGTCCGCGGCGGGCGTACCCGTATCACGATCCAAGAGGGTTTGAGCCAACTCATCGGGGCGGTGTACGGCGGGATCGGAGGGGGCATGGGAGGCGGCGCGATGGGTCCCATGATCGGCATCTTCGCGGGCGCGTTGCACATCGCCGGGCCGGCGATCGCCCTGATGGTGCCGGTGTGGCTCGGGATAACGTACGCGACGGCGCGTACGGTCTATCGCAAGAGCACGAAGCGCCGCGCGAAGGAGCTCGAGGGGTTGGCGGATCGGCTCGCGCAGCTCGTGCGTGAGCTGGTGCCGGCGCCGCCGCCGCGGTGAACGCCGTCAAGGGCGAATCGTGCGCGCGTTGACGTGTGCCCAGATGACGCGGGAGTAACGGAACACCGCGGGAATGCAGGCGAGGTGGATGGCCGCGACGATCGCCACGGCCGGCACCAGTCCGAAGCGCGGCACGACGAGCGCATTTGCGGTGAGCGCCAGGATCCCCAGGTACACGATGCCGATGCCATAGCTCACGTACATCGCGCCTTGAAAGAACCCCGGCTCGCGCTCGAACCGGTGCCCGCACACGGGGCACACCGGATGCATCGCGAAGCCGCCGCGGAACATGGCTCCCTGGAAACAGACGGGGCAGCGTTGCAGCCAAAGGGCGCGGAGCCTGGTTCTAAAACGCCCCGCCGCCACCACCACCTCCACCGCCTCCCGAGAAGCCACCGCCCCCACCACCACCGCCTCCCCCGAATCCGGACCCCCAGGAGGTGCTTGGTCCCGAACCGCCGGACGACGACCACGAGCTGCGCGGGGCCGATGTCATGGCGCTGCCCGCGTTGCGCATGAGGTCCGCTACATGGATCGAGAGTCGCGTCACGTTGAAATCCCCCACGCGCGATCCGACGTACCAGGTGGGCGGCGTCGTGTAGATCCCCTCGAAGGCCCGCGCCAACTTCTTTTCGAGGCCGAAAACCATCGCGAACGGCAGGCACTTGTCGAACAGCTCGGGACGGCC
>DATHDT010000216.1:0-2378 GCA_035318905.1 Gemmatimonadales bacterium
CACCGCGGATGTTGACGACGGCAAGGCCGCCATATGCCGCGATGAGTAGCGCGGCCCGCGGCAGCGGGGCGCCGAGGCCCGGCGCCAACCGGGCGACGGCGTCGGCGAACACAGTGGCGACGCCTCCCATGGCGAGCGTGATGCCGAGCCAGAGCAGCACACCACACAGGTATCCGGCGTAGGGACCGAGCGCCGTTTCGACGTACGCGTAAGGGCCGCCGCTCTGTGGGACGCGGCTCCCGGCTTCCGCGATACACAGGGCAACGAGCGCCGTCGCCACGGCGCACACGAGGTAGGCGAGGGGAGCCGCGGCGCCGATCCTGCCGGCGACCTCCGCGGGGAGCACGAAGATCGCTGCGCCGACGGTGATATTGAAAATGGCGGCCGCGAAACCGCGCACGCCGATGACGCGCCGCAGCGCGGGTTCGGTCATGCCCCCAAACTACAGCCCGCGATCGCGCAGGCGAATCACCTCGTCGAGCGACTGGTTTCCGTAGCGGCCTTTCACGCGTTCGATGAAGGCCCTGGTCACGCCATGGTCTCGCGCCCGGCGTAGCTCTGCCAGCGACAGGCGTTCGTATCCCGCCGCCTTGAGCGATCTAATGTAGGACGGATCGACGCCGTGGTCGCGCGACTCCACCAGCTCTTCGGGATCCGCGGGCGCGTAGCCCAGCGCCTTCATCTCCGTGATGTAGTCCTCGCTGACACCGTGATCCCGCAGGCGCACCAGGCCCTCCACCGCGAGGTTCTTGTAACCAGCGTCGTCCAGCGACGCGATGTACTCCGGGTTCACCCCGTGATCCCGTAAGCGCACGAGCGTCTCCGCGCTCAGGTTCTTGTAACCCGCGCTGTCCAGTGACGCGATGAACTCCGGGTTCACGCCGTGATCCCGCATCCGGACCAGGCTCTCTGAGTCCCTGAGTTTGTATCCCCGCGCCCCCAAATCCCGGACGTACTCGAGGTCCACGCCGTGCGTCGCCATGCGCGCGAGCCCCCCGGCGGTCGGGCGGTCGTACCCCTGTCGCTGCAGCTCGTCCACCAAGTCCAGTCCCACGCCTGCCATCGTCATCTCGAACTGTTCCCACGCTGTCGGCGCGTTGATGCCGCGCTTGGCCAGGTCGGCGACGAAACCCGCATTCGGCTGATAGATGAAATGGCCGGAGCCCTTGCCGGCGCGGAACCACCCCTCACAGTCCAGCGTGCCGGCGGATCTCACGATTTTGAAGTGCACCGTCGCGCCCGATCCACCCATGTCGGCCGTGGCCAGGCCCACCAGCTCGCTCAACGGCACGTCCCGGCCCCAATTGCTCGAGTGCCGGCCTTCGCCGTAACGGATGTTGAGCTGGACTTTGCCCGAGTGATCACCGGGTTCGATCAGCCACTGCCCGCCTGAGGGGACGAGATCCTGCGCCGCGCGCGCGGGAACTGCCCGAGTACACACGAGAGCGAGGAGCAGGGCGGCGAATCGCATAGAGACTCCGGGAGAGGATTTCAGGATTGGATAGGCAGGGAGCCTCAAGGGTTGCAGATCAGCTCGGAGAACTTCTCGAGGTCGATATTGCCACCGGAGACGATGGCGACGATCGGGCCCTGACCCGCCTTGCCGGTGAGCGCCGCCGCCAGGCCGAGCGCACCGGCTCCCTCGGCGATGACCCGGGCCTTTTCGGCCATCAGACGCATGGCGCGCTTCACCTCATCCAGGCTCACCACGATGTAGCCGTCCACCAGCGGCTGCATGCGCTGCCACATCCGCGGAAACACGCTCTTACCGCCCGCGCCGTCGACGAATGTGGCTTTCCAGTCCGGGAACGCCTGCGCCGAGCCTTTGGTGAAGGAGAGCGCGGCGGGTGCGGCGGTCTCCGGCTCGGCGCCCCAGACCTTGATCTCGGGGCGCAACGCCTTCACGGCACTGGCGATTCCCGTGATCAACCCGCCGCCGCCGATCGCGGCGAGGATGGCGACCGTGTCCGGAGCATCCTCGAGAATCTCGAGGCCCATCGTCGCGTGGCCGGCGATGAAGTTGTCATCGTCGAACGGGTGGATGAAGGTTCCGGTGACGCCGGGATACGCGCGGTCCTCGAGCGCCTGCCAGGCCCGTGCGTACGGTACGAGCACGAGCTTCGCGCCTAGCGCGCGCATGCGATCGAGCTTCGCGGTGGGCGCCGTCTCGATCGCGACGACGGTGCACGGCACACCCGCGGCGCGCGCGGCGTACGCGACCCCCTGGCCGGCATTGCCGGCGCTGATCGTCCACACGCCGCGCCTCTTCTCGTCGTCGGAGAGCATCGCGACGGCGTTGACCGCGCCGCGGATCTTGTAGGCGTTGGTCGGCTGCAGATTTTCGAGCTTGAGGCGGATGTCGGGACCGCCCTTGCCGG
>DATHDT010000217.1:0-3033 GCA_035318905.1 Gemmatimonadales bacterium
GAACAGATCCCCTAACCCCTGGTCGAACACGATCTCGGCGGGCACGCGCGAATCGGCGCACCCGAGGATGATCGCGAACGGCTCCTGGGCCGCAGTGAACTCGAACGAGTGGCCACTCGTGGCCGCGTCGACGAAGCGACGGTTTCCCTCGCGCAAGCGTTGGAGCGCTTCGGTCGCCGGGATCACCTTACGGCTTCAGGACGCCGGCCCGCCCGAGGCTATCCCCCACCTGCGCGCCGATCAGGGCTCCCCATCGTTGCCCCACCTGCATGCTCTGCTGCGCGATGAGCGGCTGCATCTCCGCGAGGCGCCGCCCCACTGGGCTCTCATAGAACCGCACCAGCTCCTGCAGCTGCGCGAGCGTGAAATGCGCCGCGTAGACGGGAACGAGTGAATCGACGAGTTGCGGAAGGTCGCGGCGCACGTGCGCCATGAACGCGTCCCAAAAGACGGCGGGTACCTGGGGCATGGCCTGTCGTTGCGCGGGCAGCATCGCCTCCATCGTCTGCACAGCGAGCCGGGCCGCCCCGGTCAGGTCGAGCAAACGTCGAACAGTCTCGGCGGTCGCCGGGTCGACCGGTTGCTTTTGCGCGCCGGCGGGGGCGGGCGCGGCCAGCGCCAGCGCAAGGAACGTGACGAAGGCGATCGGTCGGACTGGGAATGTCATCGGTGGCGCCCTGCGTTGAAGGTTCGAGATACTAACCGCGTTCACGAGTGCCGGTCCAGTCGCAGCTCGAGGTGACGCCGCACGTCGGCCCATTCGCCCGCCAGGATGCTGTACATCACCACGTCGCGGGCGGTGCCGTCGCGCCGGATCCCGAAGTGGCGAACGACGCCGTCACGCTTCGCGCCCAGGGCCTCGATAGCCCGCTGCGACTTGAAGTTGAAATTGTCGGTCCGCAGCCCTACGACCTTGCAGCCCAACGTGTCGAAGGCGTGGCCGAGCAGCAACAACTTGCAGGTCGTGTTGACGTGGGTGCGCTGGCGGCTCTTGCCGTACCACGTATGCCCGATCTCGACGCGATCGATCACCGGTTGGATGTCGTGATAGCGCGTCGACCCGACGATCGTCCCGCTCGCCAGGTCGCGCACGACCCAGGGGAGCATGTGGCCCTCACGTTGCCCCTTGAGCGCGTCGGCGACGTAGGCGCGCATGCCCTCCGGCGGCGGCACGGCGATGAACCAGAACTCCCACAGCCGCCCATCCGTGGCCGCGGTGGCGAGCGCCTCGTGGTGATCCTCGGTCATCGGCTCGAGGCGGATGCCGCGGGCCTCGAGCGTGACGGGCTGAGTCTTGATCACGTCGCGCTCACGACCGCGTGGCGCGTCGCACCAGAGTGAACGCCCACACGCTCAACGCGGCGGCGAGCACCGTAATCACCACAAACCACGGATCCTCTCCCAGATGCGGTCCTTCTTCGAACGCACGCCACAAGTGAACCAGCGCGAGGAGCCCGAAGATCGCTCCCGTCGTGATGACGTAGATCTTCATGTTGCCTTCCTTCCTTGCCGGTAGAGGTCCCACCACATCGCCAACGGTCCGACGATCGCCAGCGCGAGGATCGGCGGCGACGGGTAGAAAGGCCGGAGCAGCGCCACCTGGAAATCGCCCCCGAGGCGGATGATCGTCTCGACCAGGGCGATGATCGCGACCACGAGCATCCTGCCGCCCCGCGTGCTGACCGTGGTCCGCGGGTCGGTGACCATGAAGAACACGAACAGCTGGTACATCGGTCCGGTGATCGGCGCCAGCTCGGCGAGCAACGGGCCCCCGACGATGGCGTTGCGCACGGCGGCGAGCAAGATAAAACACACGACGTAGGTGAGCGTCACGTGCAGGACGCGGGCGCGCCACGCCACCGCCAACCCGAAGGTCCAGATGATCAGGTTGATGCGGAGGTCGTTCCCCCACTGGTGACTCAAGATGGCGACACTGTCCGATGCGACCAGCACGAGCATGGCGATAGAGAAGTTGCTCGGATTCCACAGGTGGCGGCCGCGGTAGGTGAGCACGTACTTCGATGCGATCGCGAGGAAGGCGCCGAGCGCAAAGGGCCACAGGATGTTGGCCTGCGGCTTGGTCAAGAGCGCCAGACTGATCCCCGTGATGTACGCGCTCGCGATGTTGGCCACTCGGCCGCGCAGCCACCAGGACAGCGCGACCTCGGTCGCAATGCAGACGCCCAGCGTCATCGCCAACCGGTCGTAGCCGCCGAGGATGTCGTAACGCGCCTCGCCCGCCACGAGCACGAGCGTGATGAGAAAGACGATCAGGTACTTCGGGTCCGACCATTTCACTTGGGAGGCTCCGTGATCTCGTGCAGCCGGTCCGGCGCGAGCCCCTCGAGCACCTGTTTGGTGCCCGACGGCCACCGGATCGTCACGCGCCCGGGCGTCTCATCACCGAGACCAAAGTGCAAGCGTCGATCGTTCTGGCTGCAGAACCCCACTCCCCCATCCACCACTTGGCGCTGGGGCATACCACCGAACTCCACCGTCACCTCGGCGCCGATGGCGCTGCGGTTGCTGCGAGTGCCGATCAGCTTGAATTCGACCCAGTGGCCTGCCCTCACCCACTGGCCCCCTCTCCCTGCGGGAGAGGGGGAACTATTGCGATAGAGCAGCGCCCTGCCCTTCTCGTTCGCGATCACCACGTCCAACGTCCCGACGTTGAGGAAGTCGGCCATCGCGACGCCCCGCCCGTCCAGCCGATCGGTGACGCCGGCCTCCTCGGCCACATCCACGAATCCGCCTCCAAGTCCCTCACGGCCGCGATTCAGAAGAACGCGGGAACGTTCATAGCCCGAGAGGCTCGCGGTCCCGATGGGAGGCCAGTTCTTCGCATCTTCGAAGATGCGGCCCTGCGCCCCCGCGACCTTCGACATCGCATACCAGTAGTCGCGGCCGCTGTCGGCGGAGATGAAGCCGTTGACCACCACGAGATCGAGCCAGCCGTCGTTGTTCAGGTCACCGAACTGCGCCCCCCACGCCCACCCCGCATCGGCGACGGCGCCGGTGGCGATCTCGTTGAAG
>DATHDT010000218.1:0-12531 GCA_035318905.1 Gemmatimonadales bacterium
CGAGCTGAAGACCGTCGAGCACCTCTTCTTCGCGGGCCAGATCAACGGGACCACAGGTTATGAGGAGGCGGCTGGTCAGGGTGTGGTGGCGGGGATCAACGCCGTGCGCCGGATCCGGGGACAGGAGCCAGTGGTCTTCGGGCGGGACGACGCGTACATCGGCGTGTTGGTCGACGACCTGGTGACCCGCGGAGTGGACGAGCCCTATCGTCTCTTCACATCCCGTTCGGAATTCCGGCTCCTCCTTCGTCAGGACAACGCGCTACGTCGCCTCCTTCCGCTCGCCGAGCGGCTGGGACTACTTACCGACGCGGAGCTGCGTGGGGCCGAGCGACGGCTGGAGGAGGAAGTGGCGGTTTTGGATGTCGCGCGAGAGACGACAATCACGCCCGCCCAGGCAACACGCCCGCTCGAGGTGAGCGGCACGACGCTCGCGGCTGGCGAGCGGATCGCGGCAGTAGCAAAGCGCCCCGGAGTCTCGCTCGGCGCGCTGCTCGAGGCCGCGGGCGTGGGCGCGGAGTTCGCGCCCGAGGCGGTGCTCGCGGCCGAGATCGAGATCAAGTACGACGGGTACTTGGCGCGAGAACGCGAGGCCGCAGCGCGGCTCGCCGAGTTGGCGTCGTTCTCTCTGCCGACTGACCTGCCCTATCGCGAGCTTCGCACTCTCGCCACCGAAGCTCGACAGAAGCTCGATCAGGTCCGGCCAACCTCGCTGGCTCAGGCCGCCCGGGTGCCCGGGGTCTCCCCCAGTGACCTCCACAATCTCGTCCTCGAGGCTACGCGCTGGCGGCGCCGCGTCGCGTAGGCTCCCTGAAGACGGTGTTTCACGTGAAACCTTGCTCTTTCGTTTCACGTGAAACCAACGTATATTGGATGCTTGCAGCAGGCCTACTATATAACTCATTGTAATTAAACGACTTACAAGATGTCACGCGTCATCGCTATCGCCAATCAAAAGGGCGGCGTCGGAAAAACGACGACCGCCGTAAACCTCGCCGCCTCGCTCGCGACCGCGGAGCGGAAAACCCTACTCATCGACGCCGACCCTCAGGGCAACTCCACGAGCGGCGTCGGCATCGAGCGCGATCGCATTCGGCACTCGCTCTACGACGCACTGCTCGATGGGCGCGCCTTGAGCGATGCCCGGTTCCCGCATGTGCACTTCCCGTATCTCGACGTCGTGCCGGCGACGCAGGATCTCGTGGGCGCGGAACTGGAGCTCGTCAATCAATCGTCTCGTGAGACGATGATGCGGCGCGCGCTGCGCGACATCCGGGACGAATACCAGTACATCATCATCGACTGCCCGCCGTCCCTCGGTCTCATCACGCTCAACATGCTGACGGCGGCCGACAGCCTGATCATTCCCATCCAGTGCGAGTATTACGCGCTGGAAGGTCTCTCGCAGCTGCTCAATACAGTCAAGCTCGTGCAGCGCAATTTCAACCCGGCACTCGCCATCGAAGGCGGACTGCTCACGATGTACGACGCCCGCCTGAACCTCTGTAAGCAAGTTGCCGAAGAAGCGAAGGAATACTTCGGGGCGCGGATGTTTGCGGTCACGATTCCCCGCAACGTCCGCCTCGCCGAAGCGCCGAGTTTCGGGAAGCCGATCGTGCTGTACGACGTGCAGTCGGTGGGGGCCAAGAGCTACCTGGCGGTAGCGCAGGAACTGATCCGCCGGGTCGAACGCTCGTCGTCCCCCGCCCTACCTGCCGCCGAACCGCAGCCGGAGGTATCAGCATGACGGAGACCGCTGCAGGTCGTCGCCGCCTCGGCCGGGGGCTCGAGGCGCTCCTCGGTCCCACTCGCGAAGAGGCCGAGCGCGAGGGGAGCCTCGTCGAGCTGCCCATCAAGGACATCCGCCCCAACCCATTTCAACCGCGCCAGGACGTCGACCCCACCGCTCTCGAGGAGCTGGTCTCCTCGATCAAGCAAGCGGGACTGCTGCAGCCCGTCGTCGTTCGGCGTTCCAACGGAGGGTACGAGCTGATCGCCGGTGAGCGCCGCCTGCGCGCATGCCAGCAGCTCGGCTGGGAACGCATTCCCGCCGTGCAGCGGGACGCCGACGATCGCACCCTGCTGACGCTGGCGCTGATCGAAAACCTGCAGCGCGACGACCTCTCGCCCGTCGACGAAGCGCGCGGCTACGATCGACTCATCGCTGAATTCAGCCTCGCGCAACAGGACGTCGCCGATGCGGTGGGTCGCGATCGCTCGACAGTCGCGAACGCCCTGCGCCTCCTGAAGCTTCCCGCGGCCGTCCTGCAGATGCTGCACCAAGGCCAACTCTCAGTGGGCCACGCGCGCGCCTTGCTCGCGATCGAGGATCCGAAGCTCGCGACGAACCTGGCGCGCGAGGCCGTGGCGCAGGGTCTCTCGGTGCGTGAGATCGAAGACCGCGTGCGCGGTGGACGGGCTCCCGAGCGCCGGCCACGGATGAAGCGCGGAGTCGGTCCCGCGCCCGAGGTTCGCCGCGTCGAAGATGCTTTGCGCCGTCGCCTCGGGACCGACGTGCGTGTCTCTCTCCGGGCGAAAGGGAAGGGCCAGATCCACGTGGCGTTCTACTCCAACGAAGATCTCGCCCGCGTGCTCGAGCTGATGCTCGGAGCGCCCTTCGACGGATGAGCGGGAGGCACGTCACGGTCGTCATCCACACGGATGGCGATCTCAATTCGCGGCAATACCGGATCTCTCTCCGCCTCCTCCAAGTGGGGAAGGGCGCGGCGATCGCCGTCGCGATTATCGCAGTCGGGTTCCTGGCGTTCGCCGGGCCGATCATGCGGAACGCCGCGCGCGTGCCGGGACTGCAGCGCGAAGTCGCGCGGCTGCGCGCCGAGAACAGCCGGGTGCAGCAACTCGCCGCGGCACTGAATCGCGCCGAAGCCAATTACCAGGAGCTGCGTCAGATTCTCGGCGCGAAGGCGCCTCCGGCGCCGCGTAGCGGCGGCAGCACCACGACCACGACCGCGACCTCGGGGATGCGCGCGGTGACGATCCGCGCGACCGCCCCGGCGGCCCCGCCGCGTTACGAGACGGGCTCGTCGGTGCCCTCGCACTGGCCCCTCGACGTGTCCGGGTTCGTCACGCGAGGGCAGGTGCGTGCCGGGGACGCAGCCGAATCGCACCCGGGCATCGACATCGCCGTGCCTGTCGGGACACCGGTGCGGGCTTCAGGGGGAGGAACGGTGGCCGCGGCGGGGTATGATGCCGACTACGGTTTGTTCGTCCTCTTGCGCCATCCGTCAGGATATGAGACGATGTATGGGCACGCGTCTCGCCTCCTCGTGGTAGAAGGTGACGACGTCCAGTCGGGGCAGGTGATCGCCCTCTCGGGCAACTCGGGGCGGTCGACGGCACCACATCTGCATTTCGAGATCCGGCGCGACAAGAAGTCGCTCGATCCGCTCACGCTCGTGAAGGAGGGCTCCTGAGATGGCGATGTTCACCGAAAAGGGCGGGGCGGGCGGTGACGTGGTCACCGGATTGTCGATCATCGGCGCCGGCATGCGGGTCGTGGGCGATATCTCCGCAGAAGGCGTCGTGAAGATCGAAGGCACGGTCGTCGGTACGGTGCAGGCGGCGAAGCAGGTCTTGGTCGCGAAGGGCGGGGAAGTGGAGGGCGACGTCGTCAGCCGCGAAGCGATCATCGGCGGGGAAGTGCGCGGCGGGATCTACGCCGAAGAGCGCGTCGAGCTGCAAGCAACGAGTGTCATCCATGGCGATGTGTCGACCAAACGTCTCTTCGTCCAAGAGGGCGGCGAGATCAATGGCGTGTTGCGGATGGGCGAGGACGCGGGCCAGCCTCCCCAGCGCGGCCAACGCCCTTCCCGGCAACCGGCATCGACTACGTTCTAGCTTCCGGGGTTATCCACACGACACCGTTCCACGCGTGTGGATTCTCTATCTCATTTAATAACAGTATGTTACGAAGGCAGCCGTGTGGAAGATCGAACGGTGGCTTGATACTGTCATCGCGGTGTCGTGATGCGGTTAGACGATCTCGCTGGCTATCTCGATAGTTACCTCCGTCTCCGCGAGGAGGTCGCCGATCCGCCCGAAGCGCTGAACGGGTTGCAGGTAACCAACGCCGGTGAGGTCACTCGGCTGGCCGCCGCCGTCGATCTTTGCGAGGCGACGATCGAGATGGCGGCCGACGCGAAGGCGGACCTGCTGCTCGTTCATCATGGCATTTTCTGGGGTGGCCTTCGCCCGCTCGTAGGACCGTCGTACCGCCGCGTCGCCGCGTTGGTTTCGCGGAACATCGCGGTATACGCCGCCCACCTCCCCCTCGATCGTCACCCCGACGTCGGCAACAATGCGTGTTTGGCACGTCTGCTGGGCGTTTCACTGCGCGGCGAGTTTGGATCGTATCGCGGCGCGCCGATCGGCGTGTGGGGCGAGCTCGACGTATCGCGCGACACCCTCGCCGGCTCATTGGCGACGACACTTGGCGCGAGCGCGCGCCTCCTCCCCTTCGGTCCGAAACAGGTCCGCCGAGTCGGGATCGTCACTGGCGCCGGGGGCTCTCTCATCCCTCAAGCAGTTGCTGCCGGGCTCGACACGTTTATCACCGGCGAGGGCCCGCACTGGAGCTTCTTCGACGCCGAAGAGCTGAAGATCAACGTGTACTTTGCCGGGCACTACGCCACCGAAACCGTGGGCGTGAAGGCGCTCGCCGAGCACGTGAGCCGGAAGTACTCGATCCCCTGGGTGTTTCTCGACCACCCGACCGGATTGTGACGCCGCGGCGGGTCCTGTCGATCATCGCCGCCGCGGAGCTCCTCGCGATGGCCCCCTGGTTCAGCGCCTCGGCCGTCGCGCCGACGCTCACCCGCGTGTGGCACCTCACTCCCACCGGCACCGCGTGGCTCACGATCTCCGTGCAGCTGGGCTTTGTCGCCGGTGCGTTGGTGAGCGCCGTGTTGACCCTCGCCGACCGCTGGTCGGCGCGACGACTCATCGTGGGATCGGCGGCTCTCGCAGCCGCGGCGACCGTCGGAGTCGCGCTAGCCCCTGATCCGCGCCTGGGGATCGCCGCGCGGATGCTTACGGGTGCCGCCCTAGCCGGTGTGTATCCGCCGGGGATGAAGATCGCCGCCGGGTGGTTCCGCGATGGGCGCGGTTGGGCGATCGGGATTCTCGTCGGTGCACTGACGCTCGGCTCGGCGGTGCCCCACCTCGTGCGCTGGGCTGCGCCGCCCGACGCGTGGCGACTGGTACTCGGAGTCGCGGCTGCATGCGCATTGGTGGGCGGGCTCCTCGTTCTCGCCGTCCCGAACGACGGTCCCTTCGCCGCGCCGTCGCCGCCCTTCTCCTGGTCCGCTGCGCCCCGGATTCTGCGCGACCGCGCCGTGTTGCTCGCCAACCTCGGCTATCTGGGTCACATGTGGGAGCTGTACGCGATGTGGACCTGGATGGCCGTCTACGTCGCCGCGAGTGAGCGCCTGCGTAGCGGGGCCGACGCCGACACCACGGCGCTCGCCGCGCTCATCACGTTCGCGGTAGTAGGCAGCGGCGCGATCGGGTGCTGGCTCGGCGGGAAGTACGCCGATCGTTGGGGTCGAACGCTCGTGACGAGCGTCGCCATGGTCGTCTCGGGGTGCTGCGCAGTCATCGTCGGGTTGTTCTTCGGGGGACCGCTGGCGGCGCTGGTGCCGCTCCTCCTCGTGTGGGGCGTCACGGTCGTCGCCGACTCGGCACAGTTCTCGACGGCAGTCAGCGAGCTCGCCCCTCGAGACTACGTCGGGACGGCGTTGACGCTGCAAACGAGCATGGGGTTCCTGCTCACCTGCGCGACGATCTATCTACTGCCCGCGGTGGCGTCGGCCATCGGGTGGCGCTGGAGCATGAGCGTCCTGGCCATCGGACCGGCGCTCGGTGTGTGGGCGATGCTCGCGCTCCGTCGTCTACCCGAAGCGGCGCGCCTAGCGGGGGGTCGGCGGTGATTGTAGCTTCGCGCGTGCTTCGTGCCGCATCGGTACTGCTCTGCGTTCTCGCGGCCGGATGTGCCGCCCGCCCAATCACACCGCTCAACGGACCGTCGTCGGCGCCTGTCATGGAGACACCGGCGCGCGTCGCGCTCGTGTCGGTGCCACGGGGAGACGCCGAGTGGAACGCCCTCGGAGACGAAGCGGGGGCGTTGCTGTCTCGGTACCTGCGCATCAATACGACCAACCCGCCAGGCAACGAGATTGTCGCGGCGCGCTGGCTCGCGGCGGTGCTGCGGCGGGACGGCATCGAGTCCCAGATCTTCGAGCCGGCTCCCGGCAAGGCCAATCTGTACGCGCGCCTGCGCGGCAACGGCAGCGCGCGCCCGCTGATCCTCCTCAACCACATGGACGTGGTACTGGCCTCGCCCGAGTACTGGCAGGTCGATCCGTTCGGCGGGGTGACGCAGGGCGGGTATGTCTGGGGCCGCGGCGCGCTCGACATGAAGGGCGAAGCCATCGCGCAGTTGATGACGATGCTCATCCTCAAGCGGGCGGGGGTACCGCTCAAGCGCGACGTCATCTTCCTCGCGACGGCCGATGAAGAGATCGGCGCCGGCGTCGGGGCGGTGTGGTTTACCGAGCACCACGCCGACCTGCTCGGCAACGCGGAGTTCCTGATCACGGAGGGCGGCACGACGCGCGCCAACGATCGGGGCGGGGTGGACTATTTCGGCGTCGGTACCACGGAGAAATCGCCGTTCTGGCTCGACATGACGGCCCGCGGCACACCGGGCCACGGCTCCCGGCCGACCCCCGACAATCCCGTGCATCGCCTGATCCGCGCGCTGGACCGCATCGCCGACTGGCGCACGCCGCTGGTGGTGACGCCGGGGGTGGACCGCTACTTCCGGGACCTCGCGACGCTCGAGACCGATTCGACGCGCCGCCGCTGGTTTTCGGACGTGCGGACCGCCCTGCGCGATTCCGCCGCGGCGCGCGCGATCACGGGAGACCTGACGTACAACGCTTTGCTCCGCAACACCGTGTCGATCACGGGCCTCAAAGGGAGCGACAAGACCAACGTGATTCCGCCCCTCGCGACAGCGGTGCTCGACGTGCGGCTCCTTCCGGGCCAGGACCCCGCGGCGTTTCTCGCCGATCTACAACGGGTGGTGGCAGACAGCGCGGTGACATTCCGTCCGCAGGGGCCGAGCTGGCCCGCGACCGAGAGCCCGACGGACACGGAGCTGTTCCGCGCCATCGAAGCCGCGGTGCGCGCGCGCCATCCGGACGCGGTCGTGACCACGCCGATGTTGGCTGGGTTCACCGACAGTCATTACTTCCGGCGCCTGGGGATCGCGAGCTACGGGCTCGGGCCCTTCCCGCTCACCGTAACCGAGTCGCGCGGCGTCCACGGCAACGATGAGCGGGTCAGCCTCGAGGCGTTACGCTTCGGGGTTCGCTTCGTCTACGAGGTGGTGCAGCGCGTCGCAGCGAAGTGAAGTGTTAGCGGCAAACCTTGGGGTTTGCGACCGGCTCGAACTTTCCAGACCACTCCCACCCGTCGGCTGACCACGGCTCGAACGCCTGCGTCGTCAGCGTATCCGACCCGGAAGCGATCAGGTATCCGACGCTGTGTACGAAGGGCCACCGGAAGCACGACTTGCCGTTAGGCCTGATCGTGGCGGTGACGAGCTGTCGTCCGGCGCCGTCACGGGCACTGACCACGAGCCGAGCCTGCGTGGGGTTCTGGACCATGAGCATGGGGCCACGTAAGGGCCAGTGAGCGTACTTGGTGGTCATCATGCACGCGCTGAGCGTTACGGCGAGGAGAGACACGAGGAGTTTCATCGTACTACCGCCTATGCTGGGGTTGGCGGGAACAAGCTCTCTTGCTTCAACGTGCGCCGGGATCGGAGACGCGTCTATCCATCCCCTGGACGAAACATCCTACTCCAACTGGCTACATCCTCCCGGTGGAATGGCATGGTGTCGCATGATCCGGGCCACCGGACCAAGGCTCCCCGTGCCGCCGACATGCCCAGCGGTGTGGTGAATTACTCTCGGGACTGCTGAATCGTTGATACACCCCTCGTCCTTGGCGTCTTCACGTACCGGTCGAACCACTCGAGCATCTCGGCGAGCGTGTGGAGCACCGATTCCCGCGCCGCGTAGCCATGCGCTTCGTTGGGCAGCATGACTAGGCGCGCCGTGCCTCCCAAACCCTTGATGGCCGCGAAGAGCCGTTCGGAATTGATCGGGAAAGTACCGGAGTTGTTGTCCGCCTCGCCGTGCGTCATCAGGATCGGCTCGTTGATGCTGTCGGCGTACACGAAGGGCGACATCCGCAGATAGATCTCGCGGGCCTGCCAGAACGTGCGCTCCTCATTCTGGAAGCCGAACGGCGTGAGCGTGCGGTTGTAGGCGCCGCTGCGCGCGATGCCGGCGCGGAACAGGTCGGAGTGGGCGAGCAGGTTCGCCGTCATGAAGGCGCCGTAACTGTGGCCGCCGATGCCGATACGGTCGGGGTCGGCCACGCCGGCGTCGACCACCGCCTTCACGGCGGCGCGGGCGTTCATCACGAGCTGGTCGACGTAATGGTTGTTCGCGGTATCGCCCCCGATGATGGGCATTTTCGGGTCATCGAACACCGCGTACCCCTGCGTCAGGAAGAAGAGGTGCGAGGGTCCGCGGATGATGTTGAAGCGGTTGGGCGCGGCGGACACCTGGCCCGCCGCCGTGGCCGACGCGAACTCCGTCGGGTACGCCCACATCACGACGGGCAGTTTGGTGCCGGCCGTATACCCGGGCGGCAGATAGAGCGTCCCGGACAATGGGACGCCGTCCTCACGCGTGTACGTCACGAGGCGCTTCTGGATGCCCGTCAACTGCGGGGCAGGATCCTTGAACGCTGTGAGGGCGCGCAGCGTCGTGCCCTGGCGCACGAAGTAGTTCGGCGGTTCCGTCCGCGATTCGCGGCGCGTGACGAAACTCTTGGCCGCGTCATCGAGCAGCGCGACCACTGCTTCGTAATGGACGGTGTCGGCGCGCCAGATCCGTTCGATCTTCTTCGTTACGAGGTTCAGGCGGTCGAGGAAGGGCCGGTCGCCCTGCGGCGACGCGCCCGTGCTGGTGAGGTAGATCCAGTCGCCACTGCGCTGCATGGCGAAGTCACCGGTGGGCGTCATGCGCGTGATCGGGAACCCCGGATCCGTGTAGCGATCCTCGGCGCTGCGGTCGAAGAGCAACGCGGGCGCGTTGCCGGGTTTCGCGGCATCGACGATCCACATCTTCGACCAGCGACGGTCTCGGTCGTACTCCCCCAGGAACCCGACGCCCTGTGTGTCCCACAAGAGGCCGCTGTAGCGCTTGTTGAGGCGGGCCAGCTCGATCGGCTCTCCCGCGAACGGCGCGGTTAGCGTGACAACGCGGTCCTGATGGTCGACTTGCTTGCGCGGGTCGCCGCCGTCGAGAGCTTCGGCCCAGACGAGCGTCGCCGGCACACCTGGGCGCCAATTGATGCCGCGTGGTCCCGGGCGTACGCCCCGGATGGGGATGCCCTCACCCGTCGGCAGGGAGGCGAGGTGGCGCGCGACTTGGCCGCGGAGATCCCAGACATCGACCTCCTTGGGGAAGAGACCGTCGGGAACGAGGTACGAGTAGGGGCGGACGCTGCGCGCAACGAGCACGAACTCGCCGCCGGGCGCGACGTCGACGCGGTCGAAGATGGCGGGAGCCCCCACAGGCGTCCGTGCGCCCGTCGCAGCATCCACGAGCGCGAGCTGTGCGGTGAAGTAGTAGTCGAAGAGCCGTTCGTCGTTCGCGTTCTTGAGCAGGTCCTCGTAGGTCGGCGCCGGCGCCGCGCGGCCTCTCGTCTCCTGTGTGGTGGGCCCGGTTGGCGTTTGCGGAGCCACGGGGGCAGGCCCGCGGTCGCCGGGGATGAGCTCGCACAGCAGTTCGGCGCCGCTGGGCATCCACTGGCACGGCGGGCCACTCGTGGCATTCAAGATCGAGCCGGTGAGCGCGCGCGTCTGTCCCGTCGCGACATCGGCTGCCCACAGCGCGAGCCCCGAGTCGCGTGTTTGCACGAAGGCGATCGTGCGGCTATCGGGCGACCAACTCACGAAGGCCAGCGCTGCGGGTGCTTGTACCGCGATGCGCCGCTCCATCCCATCCGACACCCGTTTGAGCACCAACCCTGTGATCGCCCCGGGGAGCTGTGGTCCAGTTGTCCGCGGGTTGATGCGGTTGCCGGCGAGTCGCAGCATCGGCTGCGCCAGCTCGGCGATGGTGGGCATGCTGCGCTGCTCGAGCAGCAGCAGCCATTGGTGATCGGGAGACACGGTCGCGCCCGGGAGTGGCGGCGTGTCGAGGATGTCGACGATCACGCGCGGCGGCAGTTTGTACGGCTCTTGCGCAGAGAGGCTGGCGCACAGCACGCAGGCGAGAGAAACGGTGAACACACGGCGCATGGTCATCCTCCAATCGTTCACTTGGCGGCAGGGGGCTCCCACAATTCAACGCGGTTCCCCTCCGGGTCCAGGACCCAACCGAACTTCCCGAAGTCCGACTCCTCGACGTGGGCGTCCACCGTCACGCCTGCGGCGCGGAGCCGCGTGAGGATGCGGGCCAGGTTCGGGACCTTGTAGTTGATCATGTAGCGCTGCTCGCCGGGTCCGAAATAGTCCGAGTCCTGCTTGAAGACGGTCCAGACGGTGTGTCCCTCGCCGGAGAACATCGCGCCACCCCAATTCTGCACATCGACACCCAGGTGCTCGCGATACCACTCGAGCAGCCGGTCCTTGTTCCGGGCCTTGAAGAAGATGCCGCCGATGCCTGTGACGCGATCGTCCACGAAATCCTCCGCTTACTTGAGGGGCACGACGAACCGCACGGTCACGCATTCGGCGGTCTGGGGACTGACTGTGCACGAGCAGTCACGGCCAATGAGCCGCTTCACGCCTTGCAGCTCCGCATCCGCGATCCCGGCGACGTCGCGATAGGTGACCTCGAGCGTTTGGCCGTCGATGACGCGATAGCTGACGGGCCGTCCGTGGAGCCGGTGGTGCGGGTCGATCCGCGCGAGCCCATCGGCGAGTCGCCGCTGGAGGTCGTTGATCGTCTCACTCACCGCGACCCGCTCCGGCCAGGACGGCCGCGGCGTTGCGGCGCATCCCCGCGAGCCCGGGGCGCGCGAACGGCGTGTCGCCGTAGCGGCGTGCGAACCCATCTTCGCTCATCGCGAGCAGTGCCGCCAGATCGGGCGCCTGGACATCGGGACGCGGTGCCAGCCCCGAGTCGGTGGTCGCCTGCGCAAAGCTGACATTCCAGGGACAGACGTCCTGGCACACGTCGCAGCCGAACACCCACTCCCCTACGTCTCCGCGCTGCTGCTCGTTGAACGCCCCACGGTGCTCGATCGTGAGATAGGAAATGCAGCGCGTGGAGTCGAGAACGTGGGGCTCGAGAAACGCGCCGGTCGGGCAGGCATCGAGGCAGCGGCGGCATGTACCGCAGCGGTCGGCGTCGAACGGGAGGTCGGGCGCGAGGTCGGCGTCCGTCAGGACCACGCCGATGAACGTGAACGAACCGATCTCGGGATGGATGAGCATCATGTTCTTGCCGATCCAGCCGAGCCCGGCGCGTTGGGCCAACTCGCGCTCGGGAACGGGGCCGGCGTCGACGTAGCAGCGGGTCATCGCGCCGGGCGCGATCTCGCGGATGGCCGTCGCCAGCTTCTCGAGCCGAGCGCCGAGGACGTCGTGGTAGTCGGAGGACCACGCGTACTGGGCGACTCCATGCCGGGATGGCTGGTGGAAGTAGTTCGTGAGCGTCACCACCGCGGCCCGCGCCCCGGGCATGATGCGCGCGGGTTCCTTCCTCTTGGCTGCCTGTCGATGCAAGTACGTCATGGTGCCCGCGTGGCCCGCGGCGAGCCATCGGTCGAGCTCCACGGCGTGCGCGTTCGGCTCCAAGGTCGTGACGCCGACGGCATCGAACCCCAACGCCATCCCTCGACGCTTCACTTCGTCGCTTCTCATAGTCCCATCGTCTCTCGCCGCCAGCGCGCGAAGTTGACGACGTCAGCGACTGGCGGGACAGCGTCTTCATCACCGTACGCGGTGAACATGCGCCAGCGCATGTATTCGCGCGGCGGCAAGGGCAGGAAGGGCGGGCGTCGCCACCAGTCGCGCGCGCGAAAACTCCACGCCAGTCTCACGAGATCGACAGCGAGACGCGGGCGCACCAGCGCCTGCAGCGACAAGCGCAGATACAGCGCAGACCAACTCGCGATAGTCTGGATTCCTTCTGTATATTCAGCGCCTATGACGCTCGCCGGCAGCCTCGCCGTGCACGGCCAGGCCCAGCACCCGCTCGCCCGTTACCGCAGCGAGTTCCCGATCTTCCGGGAGCGCATTTACCTGAACACCTGTTCGCTCGGCGCGCTGGGCGAGCGCACCCGCCGCAAAGTAGCCGAATTCCTGGACCTCTGGCAGAGCCGCGGCGCCTCCGCCTGGTACGACGTGTGGTGGGCGGCGCTGGGCGAATTGCGCGCCCGGTACGCGGCCGTCATCGGCGCCGCGCCCGCGGAAATCGC
>DATHDT010000219.1:0-10366 GCA_035318905.1 Gemmatimonadales bacterium
GATGCCACGCTGGGTGGAGAACGAATTGCTGTGCGTCCAGAACCCGACGTCCAGACCGATCGGCCCGAGCCGGAGCCCACCACCAAACCCGAACTGCATCTTCTTGCGCTGGTCGCGCGACACGCCGCCGCGTACCGCCAGAAAACCGATCCGCTGCTCGCCGCCGACGTGGAGTACGGTGCCGCGGCCAGTGTTCACGACGTCCGCGCCGACGGTCGTGCCCGTCCCCATGTGCAGCGCTGCGTTGGCGATGTAACTGATGGGGAGCTTGGTCGTCGTTTCCACGTGGTTTCTCGCAACGGACGTGGCGATCGAATCGCCGGCGTTGTCGAAGTAGGTGGTATCGATCCGCGTATCCTGCCAGGTCAACTTGGCACCGATGTCGTTGACGCCCAGGCCGACCTCCATCGGGCCGGAAATCAGTACCACGCCGACGTCGCCTCCGAACCCACGCCCGAACGACGTGCCGATGCCGTTGTCTCGATACACCAGGGCCTCGAGCTGCGGGGTCACGGGGTTGGGGCCCGCGAACAGCGTGTCGCCTGTCGTGAAGCCGCCGGAGCCGACGGCGCGGTAGTACGCCACGCCGAAGTAGTTGCGCACGGCGGCACCCAGGTACACGCCGTCGTCGTTGTCGCTCCCTCGGCCGGTGACCCTGCCCGAGAAGCTCAGCGTCGGCGCGAACCCGCCTTGGACGAGCCCGTCGCCCAGGACGTTGTAGGTCGTGTTGGTGCGGGCCGAGTCGGCATCCTTAAGGAAGGCGCGCAGCGAATCGCCCAGCACGAATCCGATGTCGTGGTTCTCGAACCCCTGGACGCTGACCCGAAATCCCTTGATACCGATCCCCACGTCGAGGAGTCGGCTGGTGCCGCCCATTCCGAACTCATCCTCGGGGATCAACACCTGCGCGGCGCCGAGGTCCACCACGAAGGCGTTCCTGCCGACGGTGAACTCGACGTCGTTGGTCGGCGTCGGCGCTTTCTTGACCTCGAGGAAAATCGGCAGGTTGAATACCAGGTTCACGACCTCGATCGGGTTGAATGCCGATGAGTCGGGGTTGAACAACGGGTCGTCGCCGAGCTTGCTGATCGGGTGATCGTGGAAGAACTGGATGAGGCCGAGGGGCACCGGGATCGTCAACTTGGGATTGCCGCTGCCCGGACGATCCTTCACGGCCCGATAGGCCGGATTGTAGCGCCGCAGGTTGCCGTTACGCGTCAGCGAGACACCACCCATCCCGATGCGGCGCGCGTCGAACGAGAACTGGGCGCGCGCCGGCCGGGCGGAACCAGCTGCGAGGACAGCGAGCGTGAGGGCAACGGCTGCAATTCGCACGAATTCACCTCGAAACGGGGAGAAGTGCGCCACCAATATAATGTTCGCGCCCCCAACTATTGGGCGGTGTGAGCGGCGTCACCCCCTTGCAGCGTCAGCGTCACCGTGGTGCCCCGCCCCGGCTCACTCTGCAGCGCGATCGTACCCCCCCAGCTCTCGACGAGGCGGCGCGCGATGGCCAGCCCCAGACCCGAGCCGCTCGACGTCGTCGAGAACGTCGGCTCGAACACGCGGGGCAGCACCTCCGGCGCGATGCCGCGCCCGTCGTCCGAGACGATGAGTGTCCGCCCGCCGTCCTCCACAGTGACGGTGACGCGCTTCGCCGCCGCGTTGCGCGCGTTCTCGAGCAGGTTGACGAGCACTTCCTTTACCTCGTCCTTGCGCGCGCGCGCGGCAGCGGCGCCCGCTGAGGCGCGCACCTCGAAGCGTGTCGCGCCTTTGGCACCCTTTCCCGATGCCAGCCCGTACAGCTGCACCACCTCTCGCGCCGCGGCCGCCAGGTCCACCGGTTCGAGCGGCATCTGTTCCGCCGCGGGCGCGCCGAAGCGCGAGAAGGCGCGCGCGATCCCGTCGAGCCGGTCGATCTCGACGAGGATGCGGTCGGCAGTCTCCTGCAGCGTGGCATCGAAGCTCGCGGCGCTCGCGCCCCGCTTCACGCGCTGCAGGTGCTGGATGCCGAGCCGGATGGGCGTGAGCGGATTCTTGATTTCGTGCGCGACCTGCCGCGCCATTTCCCCCCAGGCGAGGACGCGGGCCGCGCGGGTCACCGCCGTGGCGTCGTCCAGCGCGATGACGCAGCCGTCGGGCGCGGGCCCGAGCGGCGCGAGCTGCACCCGGATCTGGCGGCCGCCGATCTCGAATTCTTTCTCCTCGATCGCCTCGCCCTTCGCCTCGACGAACGCGCTCACCGCCTGCCAGACGGGACCCCACGCGGGCGCGGCCAGCGGCAGTTCGTCGCCGGGCGCGAGCGGTTCGCCCAACACCTCGGCGGCGCGCGCGTTCGCCATCGTCACGCGCAGCGCGTCGTCCACGGCGATCACGCCCGTCGCGACGTTGGCGAGGACGCGGGCCGTGCGTTGTCGCGCCTCCTCGATCGCCGCCTGGCTGCGGCGCACATCGGTCACCATGCGGTCGAAGGCCGAGAGCACCGGCTCGAACTCTCGCGGCGCGCCGGGGGGGAACGCCTTCGGCTCGCTCCCGCGGCCCAGCGCGAGCGCGGCGTCGCGCAGTGCCGCCACCGGCTCCGCCAACCCGCGTGCCGCGAGGCCGGCGAGGTACACCGCGGCGACGAGCCCGGTGAGCGTGGCCAGCACGAGGGCGAGCGCGAGGTCCTCCTGTTGGCGACGGATGCGCTCGTCGTCGAGTAGTTGCGGGGCGGCGAGGATCGCCTGCTCCCCGGCCGGCCCCCCGGCAACGACGCGGTATCCAACACGCGTCGGCCGACCGGCGGTGCGAGCGTCGGTCGTGAGATCGAGCTCATCCTCCAGGGTGAGGACGAACGCCGCCGGTGCAAGGAACGGATCGACGAGACCCAGCTCGCCCATCACCGGTGAGCTGGTGCCGACGAGGCGGCCGCGGCGGTACAGCCACAGCTCCGCATTGAGACTCCGCCCCAACTCGACGACCGACCGCGCCATCCCTTCCGGGCGGTCGCCGGCGATACCCCCCGCGCTCCCCACGGCATCGCGCAACGTCTGACGGATGAGGAGATCGCCGGAGCGGCGGGCCTCGTCGGCCAGGCGGGCGAAGCTCCACGCGGCAAAGCCGAGCACCGGCAGGACGAAGAACACCACCAGCGCCGCCGTGAGGCGGCCGCGGTAGCTCGTACGCAGCGTCGTCAGCAACGCCGGCACGCGCGGCCGCCATCCTTCCGCGACGACGAGCCCGAACAGCCACACGGCCGCGAGCAGCCCCACATCGAACAGCACGACGAGGACGCCGCGCACGAGGAGCGCCAGGGGGCCGCGCAGGTCCACGCGCACGTGCACATGGCGCACGCCCTCCGGCAGGTCGATGCGCCGTTCGCCGCGCGCCGCCCAGCCGGCGCGGCGCCACACGAGGCGAGCGCCGAGCGGCGCCGCGTGCGCCGAGCCGGCGTCCGGAAGTGAGAGCGAAATGGCGTAGGGCGGCTCGAACCCTGGGTCGCCGCGCAGGAACCGCGCGGTGCGATCGGGCGGCAGGACCCGCGTGCGTGGCCCGACGACGACGGTGAGCACGTCTCCACCGGGGAACGGCACCACGAGCACGTAGTGAACGCCGGGCGCCCACTCGACGCGCTCGATGCGCGGGCCCGTCCCCGCGGTCGTCGCCGGTGAGGCGGCGAACGCCGCCGGAACCGCGGGCTGAAGCTCGAGCGTCGCGAGTGGCAGCTCGGCGATGGGCCGGCCCCCCGGATCCCACAGCTGCAACACCGCGGGGTAGTCCTCGGCGACGAGAGGGGAGTTGACCCAGAGGAGGTAGAGGTCGCCGGCGGTCCGGGGCATCGCCCGCGCCGTGATCTGCTGACCCATCCGTTCGAGCAGCGCGACGGCGAGCTCATCGCCTTCGCGCCCGAGGCGTTGCGCATCGCGCTCGCCGAGCTGCAAACGGCCCTCGACGGCAGCGCCCCACGTGATCAAAGCGGCCGCCGTCCCGGCGACGATCGCGATCCCCGGCAGCGCCCAACGCCGCGGCGCCGGGAGGATCACGCCGCCGAGCGCGGGCAACCAAAGGAAGGTGTACCACTCCGGCCAGGCGCCGTAGGGGCTCCACAACCACAGGCCCCCCACCGCGGCGAGGGCGGCCAGGACGCATGCGGCCGGAAGCGACCACGGCACGTGGTCCGGCTCCGAGGGACCACGGACCAGCGCGGCCGCGAGCATGATGAGCGCCATCGCGGTCACGGCGAGCGCGCCCTGCCACGAGAGCCACAACGCCATGCTCACGCCTCCCGCCGGGGGCGCGATGCCGCGACCGAAGTAGCGGACCAGGTAGGGCGCAGCGAGAACCAGGAACCCCGCCGCTGCGGTGGTCCACCAGCGGCGCGGCACGCCGCGACGCCAGAGCACGCCCGCCCCGAACAACACCAGCGTCCCCACCACGAGGAGCGAGCCGGCCGATGCCCCGACGAGACCGGCCACGGGCCGGTAGAAGGTGGCCGGCGAGAAGAGACCGGGTGAGTCGACGCTGGGAGCGAGCGGCGAAGCGCGAATGAGGGCCCAGGCGCCCGCGAGCACGACGCCCCAGCGGCCTGCCCCGGGTGCGGCGGCCCCGAGCAGCAGGAGCAGCGTCACCGCGAGGGCGAGCCCGGCGCGACTCGACGCCTCATCGAGCGCGGCGAGCTTCGCGTCACCTTGGGAAGGAGAGATCGTGAGCACCGACAGCAGCGTGTCGCCGTGCTCGCAGCCGACCGGACAGATGTCGAAGACGCGCTCGTCGCGCGGGCCGAACCCGGGACTGTAGAACTGCAGACCCACGCCGTGCGCCCGCTCGAACGCGGCGCCGACGGTCCGGTCCTGATCGGGCATCGCCGGCGCGACGCTCAGCAGCACAGTCCCCACCGCGACCCCGTTCGCCGTCTGGCGCCGGGCCTCGAGCAACACGTAGAATGGAGTTATGACGGCTCGAAGTTCGGGCGCGGTGTCGGGCGTCGGCACGGAACGGTGCCGGCCGGCCCACGCGAAGAGTTGGCCATCGGGTTCGATGATGGCGATGCCGCGTTCGATCCCCATGGGCCCCGCGGCGGTGGCGCGCGCCAACTCCGCGAACGCCGCCTCGCGGGGCAGCAACGCGGCAGTCGCACCGCGCTCGGCTAAGCGGTTGGCTTGCGTCATCGCCCCGGCGAGCGTCGACTGCAGCGCGTGCGAGGCCGATGTCACGCGCGCCTCGCGGAACGCCGGCCAACAACACTGGATGCGCCCCACCTTGAGCGCACCTGAGACGAGTATCACACCGAGCGCGAGGCTCGACAGGGCCGCGGTTATGGCGAGCGGGCGAAACGGACGGCGGGCGACGAGCGCGACGGCGGCGAGCCCCGCGATGCCCGCCGCCCACGCCCAGGCGGCGGCGTTGCCGCGCAGCCATTCGGCCGCGGCGAGGGCGGCGAGCCCCCCCGCGAGTACGACATGACCACTCCCCAGCCGCAGCCGCTGCACTTGAAGGTTCTCACTCCCGAGGCCGTGCGCGCCGCCCTCGCGCGCGACTCACGTCTCCTGGTGCCCGCGGGCACCTGCGAACAGCACGGGCCCCACCTGCCACTCGGCTGCGACACGATCATCGTCGAACGTCTCGCCGACGATCTCTCGTCCGCGTTCGGCATTCTGCGCGCGCCGACCGTCGAGTACGGCGTCAACACCGCCACCAAGCGTCCCTACCCCGGCAACGCCACGGTGCGCCGCAAGACGCTGCACCGTTGGATGAACGACTTGCTGGCGTCGTGGGAGGAGGCCGGCGTGAGCGCGTTCATCATCCTGACCGCGCACGGCCACGATCCCCACCAGGAAGCCCTCTCGACCCTTCGGACGCGGCGGGCTCGCATCTTCACCGCCGACGTGTTCTCGCTCGATTTCACCGGCCACCTCGACGACCCGGCTGGTCCGGTGCACGGTGGCGAGCTCGATACATCGCTGATGCTGCACCTGGCGCCGCGGCTCGTGCAGATGCAGCTCGCCCAGGATTTCATGCTCCCCGACCGGCAGCGCGCCCGGTACCGCCGTGGCGCCACCGGCTCACTCCCCGCGCTGTCGCCCGGCTCGCTCGGCCGGCCGACGCTCGCCTCGGCTGAGAAGGGCGCGCGGCTCTACAAGATGATCTATGATTGCCTCGCCACGCGAGTTTTGGGCGCCGTCGCCGCATGAGCGCTTGCCTCCTGGTCCTCGCCATGCTGCAAGCGCCCCTCGACGAGGGCACCTTCGTCGTGCGCGAGGACACCGTCGAAGTCGCACGCGAGTCGTTCCGACTGATGCACGGCCGGCTGACGCGCGGCGGCATCGGGTGGACGATCGCGACCACCATCCGGTACGACCGCACGCGACCGGTCGTCGTTTTGTCTCCGATCCTCGACGTCACGACCGACACGCTCCCTGCTACGCTGCAATACGACGTCGCGGACCCGCGCCAACCTGTCCGTATCCTCGGCGAGCTCGGGCGTGGGCGTTTCACCGTGCGCTTCGTCGCGCGCGCCACCGAACGGGCCCGCGAATTCCCATCGGGCGGGCGTCCGGTCGTGCTCGACGACTCCGTGTTCGCGCTCTATCTGTTCGCCGCCTGGCGCGCGACCGGCCAGGCACCCGGCCAGCTCACCGCGATCGTGCCGCGCGGGCTCCGGCGCGAGACGGTCGAAATCCAGGATCAAGGCCTCGCGACCACCACGTTGAACCACGCGCCCGTGACGTTGCGACACATCACGGTCACCGGGGGCCCCAACGTGGTGGTGCACCTTTGGCTCGACGCCGACACACGCCTGATGAAGGTAGAAATCCCCTCCCGTCGCCTTTCCGCCGAGCGTGCCCGGGATTAGGTTCCTTTTGTCTAGCCTCGAACACCCGCACGGCACGTGTCGCAGGTCGAAACCGAGCCAGGGCACCGCGCGTATGGGCTTCGACCTCACGACCATATCTCCAAGGATGCCCATGAGACACGTGTTGCTCACCGCCGGACTCCTGCTCGGCCCGGCTGTGGCGGCCGCGCAGCAAGCTCCCCAAACGCCGGCGGCCCTGTCGCTCGCAGATGCGATCGCCATCGCGCGGGATCAGAATCCCGCCTATCGCCAGGCGCTGAATAACCGCGGGCCCGCCGCTTGGGGCGTGCGAAACGCCTTTTCGAGCCTCCTCATTCCTAGTGTTACGACCGCCGCCGGGATGAGCTACACGGGCCCCGGCTCCCAGACGTTCTTGTCATCGAGCTTTACGCAGAGCGTCTCGACCGTCTCTTCCTTTTATGATCTGAGTCTGTCGTGGCAGCTGTCTGGGACGACGTTGTCGCAGCCGAGCCTCGCCAAGGCGCAGCAGCACGCCGTGGATGAAGACATCGCGGGTGCCGCGAACGCGCTCGTCACCGGTATCACGCAGCAGTACCTCACGGTGCTGCAGGCCCGCGATCAAGCCGAGGTGGCGCGCCGCATGGTGGCACGGAATGAAGAGTTCCTGAAGCTCGCGCAGGCGCGCTACGGGGTCGGCCAGGCCACGCTGATCGACGTGCGACAGGCGCAGGTGGCGCGCGGCCAGGCGACAGTCGCGCTGCTCCGCGCGGAGACCGCGGTCAGCGTCGAGAAGCTGCGCCTGTTCGAAAACATGGGCGTGGTGGCGCCGACCGACATTCAGGTCGTCCAGCTCACCGACACGTTCCCGTTGCAGACGCCGGCGTGGCAGCTCACCGACCTGCTGACGATGGCGGAGCAGCAGAACCCGGCGCTCAAGGCGCTGCGTGCGCGCGAGCGCGCGGCGGCGTGGGGCGTGCGGGCGGCGACGTCCACGTACGGCCCGTCGGTCTCGCTCTCGGCCGGTTGGTCCGGTTTCACGCAGCAGTTCACCGACGTGGACCCGATCATCGCCAGTCAGCAGACCGTCTTCGGCGCGCAGAAGACCGCGTGCGATGACGACAACGTGATTCGCAGCAACAATGGACTGTCCACGCGGGACTGCAGCGGATTCGTGTGGGGCAGCCAGAATGAAGCCGACCTGCGCGCCGCGAACTCCGTGTTCCCGTTCGATTTCACGCGGCAGCCGTTCCAGGCACGGCTCACCATTTCGCTGCCGATTTTCACGAACTTCTCGCGCACGCAACGGATCTCGGAAGTGCGGGCGCAGCACGGCGATCTCGAGGAATCGGTGCGAGCGCGCGGCCTCGCCGTACACACGGAGGTCAGCCAGGCCTTCCTGACGCTGCAGACGGCGTTCCGCACCACCGGCCTCCAGGATACGAACCGCACGGCGGCCCGCGAGCAGCTGCAGCTCGCCACGGAGCGTTATCGCGTCGGGTCCGGCACGTTCTTCGAGCTGCTCGACGCGCAGGTCGCATCACTGCGCGCCGAGAGTGACTATGTGAACGCGATCTACGACTACCATAAGGCCCTGTCCGCGCTCGAAGCCGCGGTCGGCCGGTCCTTGCGCTAACCAAAAGGAAACGAGCGAACATGTCCAAGCGGAACAAAGTGCTGCTGTTTGCCGGAGGCGCCGTGCTCCTCGTGGTGCTCGTCATGGTCAGCGCCAGCGCGAAACGCGAAAAGGGTGTCGAAGTCCGGTTCGAGAAGGTCGGGCGACGCGACCTCGTGGCCGCCGTGACGGCGAGCGGCAAGATCCAGCCGAAGAAAAAGGTCGATGTCAGCGCCGACATCACGGGTCGCATCACGCGCATCGCCGTGCGGGAAGGCGACTACGTGCAGAAGGGTCAATTCCTCCTGCAGATCGATCCGACGATCTACGAGGCCAACCTGCAGCGCGCGCAGGCCGCGATGTCTTCGGCCGAGGCGGGGGCGGTGCAGGCCCGCGCGAACCGTGACCAATCGCAGCGTCTGCTCGCCCGTACCAAGGATCTGCGCGAGCAAAACCCGAACCTCGTCTCGCCGGAACAGCTCGAGCAGGCCCAAACGGCGTTCGAGATCGCCGAGGCGAATTCCACCGCCGCGATGCACAACGTGGAGCAGTCGCGCGCAGCGTTGCAGGAAGCGCGTGATCAGCTCGCCAAGACCCATCTCGTGGCCCCCATGGCGGGTCGCATCACGCGCCTGGCGGTCGAGGAGGGCGAAGTCGCCGTGCCGGGCACGTTCTCCCGCGAGACGGGGCTCCTGCTGACGATCTCCGACCTGTCGGTGATGCAAACCAAAGTGCAGGTCGACGAGACCGACGTCGTCCGCCTGCACCTGTCCGACTCGGTCGAGGTCACGATCGACGCATTCCCGGATACGGCGTTCGTGGGCCGCGTGACAAAGATCTCGAACAGCGCGGTGCTCACGGCCGCGTCGAGCGTGGGCGGACAAAACGACCGCGCGGTGGATTACGAGGTCGAAATCACCCTCACGAATCCGCCCGCCGACGTGCGACCCGACCTGTCGGCGACGGCGCGGATCGTGACCGACACGCGGAAACAGAGCCTGGCGATTCCCATCATCGCGCTGACGGTGCGCGAGAACACGCCGGTGGCGAACGAGCGGGAGCGTGGCGCGACGGCCAGCAAGGCTCCCGCGCCTGGGGCCGCGGGGGATACCAAGAAGAAAGAAACGGAAGGCGTGTTCATCGTGAACAACGGGGTCGCCACGTTCCGGCCCGTGAAGGTCGGGATCGCCGGCGAGGAATACTTCGAGGTCATCGACGGCGTGCGCGAGGGCGACAACATCGTGGCCGGTCCGTACCAGGCCATTCGCGATTTGAAAGAAGGGTCGCGCGTAAAGTCGAGCCGGCAGGCCTCGGATTCGGCGGGCCGGAGGCCGTCGTGAGCCAGCAGGAGTTTCGCACCGGGGATACGCCGCTCCCCGACGTCGTTATCCTGACGCACAAGCTGACGCGCGACTACGACATGGGTTCGGAGACGGTCCGGGCCCTGCGTGGCGTCAGCATCCAGATCCGCAAGAACGAGTACGTGGCGGTCATGGGCCCGTCGGGATCCGGGAAGTCGACGCTGATGAACCTGGTCGGCTGCCTCGACACGCCCACGAGCGGCGAGTACTGGCTGAACGCGCAGAAGGTGAGCGATCTCGCCGACGACGATCTGGCGCGGATCCGCAACAAGGAAATTGGGTTCGTGTTTCAGACGTTCAATCTCCTGCCCCGCGCCGACGCGCTGCACAACGTGGAGTTGCCGCTCATCTACGCCGGCCTCGGCGCCAAGGAGCGGCGTGCGCGGGCCGCGCAGGCCCTCCAGCGCGTGGGCCTGGGTGACCGCATGGACCACCGGCCGAACGAGCTGTCTGGCGGCCAGCGCCAGCGCGTGGCCATCGCGCGGGCGCTGGTGAACGAGCCCAGCATCCTCCTCGCCGACGAGCCGACGGGCAACCTCGACTCGACGACGGGTCTCGAGATCATGGGGCTGTTCCGCGAGCTGCATAACTCGGGACAGA
>DATHDT010000220.1:0-4874 GCA_035318905.1 Gemmatimonadales bacterium
CGGGCTCGCGAGCACGCCAGCCTCGACGAGCGTCACCATCGCGAACGTCGTACCGGGAGTGAACGCGGGCGCCGACGGGAGTGTGGTGCTCGGAGCCGCCTTCCAACTCGCGGCGACATTCAGCGATCCGGGTGGGGCAGACGACGCGCCCTGGGCCTGGTCCATCACATGGGGGGACGGAAGCACCCAGAGCGGGAGCGCGGCTACCGTTGGCGGGATCAGCGCCAGTCACACCTACGCCGCGGCCGGGACGTTTACGGTGCAGGTCAGCGTGACCGATCAGGACGGCGGCACGGGCTCGGACCAGGCGACCGTCACGGTGTTGGCGTCGCCGCCGCCCAACCAGGCACCCACGGCGAATCCCGGCGGGCCCTACGGCGCCGACGCAACCGTGGCCTTCAACGGCGCCGCGTCGAACGACCCGGACAACAACCTGCCGCTCACGTACGCCTGGAACTTCGGCGACGGCACCACGGGTAGCGGCGTCGCGCCGAGCCATACATACGCGGCCGCGGCGAGCTACACCGTCACGCTCATCGTCACAGACGCGCTGGGTCTCGCGAGCGCGCCCGGCTCCGCCAGCGTCACGATCGCCAACGTGGCGCCATCGGTCAACGCAGGCGCGGACGCCGCCGTGTCGCTCGGCTCGCCGTTCAATCTGAGCGCGACCTTTACGGATCCCGGCGGCGCGACCGACGCGCCGTGGGCGTGGACCATCGCCTGGGGCGACGGGGTCAATGCGAGCGGCAGCACGACCACGCTCGGTGGGCCGATCGCCGCCAGTCACAGCTACGCGGCGCCCGGTGCGTACAACGTGCAGGTCACGGTGACCGACAAGGATGGCGGCGCGGGGACGGACATCGCCGTGGTGACGGTGAGCGATCCGGCGGCGGCGGCCGTCATCGTGGGGGCGGGGAACAGTACCCGCTGCGATCTCACGAACGACGAACAGACCGCGCTCTTGCTCGACGGAATTGCCGGGACGGTATTCACCACCGGCGACAACGTGCGCGCGAGCGGGTCGCTCACCGATTTCCAGAACTGCTACGATCCCACGTGGGGGCGCCAGAAGGCCCGCACGCGGCCGACGCCGGGCGACCTCGACTATCAGACGGCCGGCGCGGCGGGCTATTTCAGTTACTTCGGCGCGGCGGCGGGCGCGGCCGGGCAAGGCTACTACAGCTACAACCTCGGCGCGTGGCACGTGGTCGTACTGAACAGCAACATCAGCATGGCGGTGGGCTCGGCGCAGGAGGTGTGGCTCAAGGCGGATCTCGCCGCCAATCCGGCACGCTGCGTCCTGGCGTACTGGCACCACCCCCGCTTCAGCTCCTACTCTACGGCCGTGCGGCCCGAGGTGAAGCCGCTATGGGACGCGTTGTACGCGGCGGGGGCGGATGTCGTGCTCAACGGGCACTACCGGCTGTACGAGCGGTTCGCGCCCCAGACACCCGACGAAGTACGCAACGACGCGACCGGGATTCGGCAGTTCACGGTGGGGACGGGCGGTCACGGCGTCGAGCCCTTCGGCACGCCACGACCGAACAGCGAGGTGCGCGAGAGCGGGACCTACGGCGTGCTGAAGCTGACGTTGCGGGCGACGAGCTACGACTGGGTGTTCGTTCCGATCGCGGGGCAGACGTTCACGGATTCGGGAACGACGGCCTGTCACTGATGAAGAGGGGCGGTAATGGGCGGTAATGGGCGGTACTCTACCGCCTGTTACCGCCTTCTACCGCCCGTTACCGCTCTTGCCAGTCCCCCGAGGGAGTCGGCACTTTCACCTGCGCCATCACCCGGTCGGCGAACCCAGCCGTCGGCGCGAAGCGCGGCAGCTGGACCAGCTCCAGGATGACCTTGCGCTCGCGGTCCGCGATGTCGCGGCACAGCGAGCAGTCGCTGAGGTGAAACGCGCGCTGGGCCCCCAGGAGTCCCAGGGACCACAGTTCGATTTCGTCGGTGGTGAGGTGCATCTCAGAATGATTCATTGGCTACCCTTACGGGCGACCCCCCAGCCCCGGTTTCACTCGCGCCGATCCTCGAGGTAAACCCGCAATTCGTTGCGGGCCCGATGGATATAGGTCTTCACAGTTCCAAGCGGCAACTCCAGGCTTTCCGCGATTTCCTCGTAGGAATACCCCTCCACGTGGCGCAGCAGGATGCAGGAGCGGTATTCGGGGCGCAGCTTCGCGATCGCCTTTTCGATGGCGGTGCCCAGCTCCCGGCTCTCGACTTCGTCGAGCGGCGTCTCGCTCTTGTCGCCGAGCTGCAGCGAGGTGGCGCGCATCTGCTCCGGCGTCTCCGCCGAGGGGGAGCCGTCGAGCGATAGCGTGTCGAGGCTCTTTTTTCGCAGGTGATCGATCGCCGCGTTGTTCGCGATCTTGAAAATCCACGACGAAAACTTGAACTCGGGGCGATACGACTTGATGCCGTTCAGCACCTTGATGAACGTCTCTTGCGCCAGGTCTTCGGCGAGCGCGCGGTCGCGGACCATGCGGTAGAGCAGCGAGAAAATCGGGCGCTCGTAGCGGCGCACGAGCTCGCGGAACGCGGCCTCGTGGCCTGCCTTCGCCCACGCCACGACCTGCTGATCGCTGGCGGCGCTCAAGTGGTCAGGTCTATCTTTCGCGCCTATGGCGCCCCCCCCTGCCAGATCGGCTGCCTACGTGCGCGACATGTTCACCGAAATCGCGCCGCGCTACGATTTCCTCAATCACCTGCTGAGCCTCAACATCGATCGCTCCTGGCGCCGCACCGCGGTCACGCGGCTCGGCTGGGAGCGGCGCCCCGGCGGCGTTTATCTCGATCTCTGCGCCGGCACACTCGATCTCGCCGCCGAGCTGGCGCGGCGACCCGGCTTCAGCGGCACCGTGCTCGGCGCCGATTTCGCCCTGCCGATGCTCGCCCGCGGCAAAGGCAAGGCGGCGCGGACGGTGCCGGTCGGCGCCGATGCGCTGGCGCTGCCGTTCCCGGACGCCGCCTTTGATGGCGCGCTCGTCGGCTTCGGGGTCAGGAACCTCGCGGACCTGGACGCCGGCCTGAAAGAAGCGGCGCGGGTGCTCAAGCCTGGGGCGCGGTTCGTGATTCTCGAGTTCGCGACGCCCCGCTTCGCGCCGCTCCGCGCCCTCTATCTGTTCTACTTCCGCCACATTCTCCCAGCCGTCGGTCGAATGGTCTCGAAACATAGAGACGCCTATACCTACCTGCCAGAGTCGGTGCTTGCCTTTCCCGAGCCGGAGGCGCTCGCGCGACGCTTTGCCGCGGCGGGTTTTCACGACGTGGACTACGAGCTTCTGACCGGCGGCATCTGCGCCGTCCACCATGGCACTCGATAACCTCCGCGCCTTCATCGGCGCGATCGATGCCGCGGGCCAGCTCGCGCGCGTGGAGCGCGCCGTGTCGGTCGACAAGGAGATCACCGAGGTCGCCGACCGCTGCATGAAGTCGCCTGCTGGCGGCCCTGCGCTGCTGTTCACGAAACCGACGTTGCGCTCGGGCGCGCCGTCACGCCTTCCCGTCGCCGTGAACCTGTTCGGCTCCGAGAAGCGGATGGCGATGGCGCTCGGCGTGGAATCGCTGGACGACATCGGCGCGCGCATCGCGGAGCTGCTTAATCTCAAGGTGCCCGATTCGTTGATGGGCAAACTGGCGATGCTGCCGCGCCTCGCCGAGGTCGCGAAGTTCCCGCCCAAGACCGTCAGCCGGCCTCCTTGTCAGGAGACCGTGATCACAGCGGGCGACGTCGACTTCTCGACGTTCCCCGTGCCGATCTGCTGGCCCGAGGACGGGGGTCCGTACGTGACGTTGGGTGGGGTGATCACGCGCGACCCGGAGTCAGGAGTGAGAAATGTGGGGATGTATCGCGTGCAGGTGCTGGGCAGGAGCGAGCTGGCGATGCACTGGCAGCGGCACAAAGTCGGCGCGGCGCACTGGCGCGCGATGGCGGAGCGCGGCGAGACGATGCCGGTCGCGATCGCATTGGGCGGCGACCCCGCGTCCATCTATGCCGCGTCGGCGCCCCTCCCGCCGACGATCGACGAGTATCTGTTCGCGGGATTTCTGCGCGGCGAGCCGGTGCGGCTGGCCAAGGCTGTGACCTCCGACCTCGAGGTCCCCGCCGAGGCGGAGATCGTGATCGAAGGCTACATCGACCCGCGCGAGGAGCTGGTGCTCGAGGGGCCCTTCGGCGATCACACCGGGTTCTACTCGCTCGCGGACTATTACCCGAAGGTGCACGTCACCGCCGTGACGCTGCGGAGCGATCCGATCTGGCCGCACACGATCGTCGGCCGGCCGCCGATGGAAGACTTCTATCTCGGCCACGCGACGGAGCGGATCTTCATGCCGCTCTTGAAGCTCACGATTCCCGAAATCGTCGATCTGCACATGCCCGCCGAGGGAATCTTTCACAACCTCGTGTTTGTGAGCATCGACAAGCAGTATCCGGGGCAGGCGTACAAGGTGATGAACGGCCTGTGGGGCCAGGGGCTGATGTCGCTCGCCAAGGTGATCGTCGTGTTGGACAAAGACGTGAACGTGCGCGATCCCAAGGAGGCGTGGTGGGTCGCGCTGAACCATATCGATCCCGAGCGCGACGTGCGGTTCACGATGGGGCCGATCGACGTACTCGATCACTCGAGTCGTGGGTTCACGTACGGCTCGAAGATGGGAATCGACGCGACGCGCAAATGGAAGGAAGAGGGATTCACGCGCGAGTGGCCCAACAAGATCGTGATGGACGACGCGACGAAGGCCAAGGTCGATGCCATGTGGAAGGAGCTGGGAATTGAGCTCGGCCGGTAGGGAAGGCCAGACGTTCGCGGGGGAGTCGCTGCTCATCCGCTACGTCAACTTCGTCAAACTTCCCCATACGT
>DATHDT010000221.1:0-4193 GCA_035318905.1 Gemmatimonadales bacterium
TCGGTGAGGAGTCGCCGGCAAAGTTGAAGGAGCTGCAGGGCAAGCTGCTGCGCTGGCGCAAGGCGGGCACGCCCTTCGATCAGCCGTGTTGCGGCTCGACCTTCAAGAACCCCGGTGGGGCCAAGTCCGCCGGGACGCTGATCGACGAATGCGGGCTCAAGGGGCTCACCGTCGGCGGCATCGAGGTCTCGTCACTCCACGCCAACTACTTCATCAACAAGGGCAACGGCACCGCCGCGGACGCGCTCAAGCTCATTGAGCAGGTGCGCAAGACCGTCGCCAAGAAAGCGGGCGTCGAGCTGGAGCTCGAATGCAAGGTGATCGGCGTCTAGATGGTGAAGCCGGACTACTTCGTCCATGAGTCGAGTTACGTCGATGACGGGGCCGTCATCGGCGCCGGTACCAAGATCTGGCACTTCTCGCACGTGATGGGCGGGGCCGTGATCGGCGCGCGCTGCAACCTGGGCCAGAACGTGGTCGTGATGCCCGGGACGCGGCTCGGCGACAACGTGAAGGTGCAGAACAACGTGTCGATTTACGAGGGCGTCGAGTTGGAAAACGACGTGTTCTGCGGACCGTCGTGCGTGTTCACGAACGTGCTCAATCCGCGCAGCCACGTCTCCCGCAAGCACGAGTACCAGCGCACGCTCGTCAAGCGCGGCAGCTCGATCGGCGCGAACGCGACGATCGTCTGCGGGGTCACGCTCGGCGAGTACGCGTTCATCGGTGCCGGCGCCGTCGTTACGGCCGACGTCCCCTCCTACGGGTTGATGGTGGGCGTGCCGGCCCGACGCGTAGGCTGGATGTGCCAGTGCGCTGAGCGCCTGCACGTCGCCGCCGGCCGAGCGGCCTGCGCCGTGTGCGGCGCGGCCTACGAAGAGCAAGCCGGCGCGCTGCGCCAAACCACTCCCCCCCGCAAATCATGAACGTGCCGCTGTTGGACCTCGTGGCGCAGTACTCGGCCATCAAGGGCGACGTCATGCCCGCCCTCACGCGCGTCATCGAGGCGCAGCAGTTCATCATGGGGCCCGCGATTGCACAGCTCGAGGCGGGGATCGCGGCGTTGTCACGTGCGAAACACGGCATCGGGTGCGCCAGCGGCACCGACGCGCTGCTGCTGCCGCTCAAGGCGTTGAACCTGAAGCCGGGTGACGAGATCATCACCACGCCCTTCACGTTCTTCGCGACGGCGGGGACGATCCACAACGCGGGTGGGACGCCCGTCTTCGTCGACATCGAACCGGACACGTTCAACATCGACCCCGACGCGGTGCAGCGGGCGATCACGCCGCGGACGCGGGCGATCCTCCCGGTGCACCTCTACGGGCAGCTCGCGGCGATGGAGCGGCTGCTCGCGATCGCGGCCCAGCACCGTCTCCCGGTGATCGAGGATGCGTGCCAGTCGATCGGCGCGCGGCGCAGCATCGACGGGGAGTGGCGCATGGCCGGGGAGCTGGGCTGGGTGACGGCGTATTCCTTCTTCCCGTCGAAGAACCTGGGGGCCTGGGGCGACGCGGGAATGATGGTGACGTCCGACGACAAGCTGGCGGAGCGGCTCGGCAAGCTGCGGCTGCATGGCGGCGCGAAGCAATACCATCACGAAGAGGTGGGGACCAACTCGCGCCTCGACACCCTGCAGGCTGCGGTGCTGCTCGCCAAACTGCCGTACCTCGCCAACTGGTCCGCGAAACGGCGGCAGCACGCCGCGTCCTACGCGGCGGGTCTCAAGGGCGTGGCACAGGTCAAGACGCCCGTCGTCGAGGCTAACAACGAGCACATCTTCCACCAATACACGTTGCGGGTCGAGCGACGCGACGCGTTGCAGGCGCACCTCAAGGCACAAGGCATCGGCAGCGCCGTGTACTATCCGATCCCGCTGCACCTCCAGCCCTGCTTCGCGCACCTCGGCTACAAAGCGGGCCAGTTGCCGGTGGCCGAGCAGGCTTCCCACGAGGTGCTGTCGCTCCCCGTGTACCCCGAGCTCACGCAGGCACAGGTCGATCACGTGATCGACTCGATCCGCGGATTCTACAGGTGACGCGGCTCAAGATCGGTGTCATCGGGGCGGGGGCGTGGGGTCGGAATCACGTGCGGACGGCGGCGGGGCTCGCCGACGCCGAGCTCGCGGCCGTGTGCGATACCGACGCCAAGACCCGCGACCGGTTCGCCCGGCAGTACCCCGGGACCTTGGTGACGGGCGACGTGGATGCTTTGCTGGAGCGCGCCGAGGCGGTGATCGTCGCGTCCCCGGCCGGCACCCACGCGGCGATGGCGCGACGCTGCATTGAGGCGGGGAAGCCATGCCTCGTCGAGAAGCCGTTCGCCCTGAACGCGCGGGACGCCGAAGCGGTGGCCGCGTTGGGTATCGAGCGCAAGGTGCCGGTGCTCGCGGGGCATCTGCTGGTGTTTCACAGCGCGGTCGAGCGCCTGCGGACCCTCGTGCAGAGCGGCGAGTTGGGCAAGATCTTCTACTTGTATGGCCTGCGGGTGAACCTGGGGCAGGTGCGCCAGGATGAGAATGCGCTGTGGAGCTTCGGCCCGCACGACGTTTCGGTGGCACTCCACTTGCTCGGGGAGGCACCGGTACGCGTCGCCGCCCAGGGCAGAAGCTATCTCCAACCAAAGATCGAAGACGTCGTCTTCTTGACGATGGAGTTCGCGAGCGGTGTACTCGCCCACGTCCAGTTGTCGTGGCTCGATCCTCACAAAGAACGGAAACTGACCGTCGTGGGTGCAAAGAAAATGGTGGTGTTCGACGACATGGAGCCGCGCGAAAAGTTGCGCATCTACGACAAGGGCGTCGATCGCCCACCCGAGTACGGATCCTTCGGGGAGAGTCTCGCGATTCGGGAGGGCGACATCTTCATTCCCCGCATCCCGACCGTCGAGCCGCTCGCCGCGGAGCTCGCGCATTTCGTGAAGGTCGCGCGCGGCGAGCCGGCGCGGCCCGGCTCGAGCGCCGAAGACGGGGTCCGCGTGGTCCGCGTGCTCGAAGCGGCGTCGCGCTCGCTCGCGCGCGGCGGCGCGCCGGAGGCCTTATGACGACGCCCGCCGCCTCCCTGCTCGCGAAAACCAAAGACCGCTCGGCGCTCTGCGGCGTCGTCGGCCTGGGGTACGTCGGTCTCCCGCTCGTGATCGAGTTCGTCCGCGCGGGCTATAAGGTCATCGGCTTCGACGTCAGCCAGAAGGTCGTCGATCTGCTCAACGACGGCCGCTCCCACATCAAGGACGTACCGGCGAGCGTCGTCGCCGAGGCGGTACGCTCCGGCAAGTTCGTGGCGACGACCGATCTCACGCGCTTGCGCGAGCCGGACGCGATCTCGATCTGCGTCCCGACGCCGTTGTCGAAGACGAAGGACCCCGACGTGAGTTACGTGCTCGCCGCGACCGATGCGGTCAAGCAGGCGCTGCGGCGCGGCCAGCTTGTCGTCCTCGAGTCCACGACGTACCCCGGGACGACCCGGGAGCTGATGCTGCCGGCGCTCGAGGCGACCGGGCTCAAGGTGGGTGAGGATTTCTTCCTCGCGTTCTCCCCCGAGCGCGTCGATCCCGGCAATGCGAAGTGGAACACGCACAACACACCGAAGGTGGTCGGGGGCATCACGCCCGCGTGCCTCCAGGTGGCGGTCGCGTTGTATCAGCCGGCTATCGACAAGCTCGTCCCGGTGTCATCCACCGAAGCCGCGGAGCTGGTGAAGATTCTCGAGAACACGTTCCGCAGCGTGAACATCGGCCTCGTCAACGAAATGGCGATCGTGTGCGACAAGCTCGGCGTCGACGTGTGGGAAGTGATCGAGGCGGCGGCGACGAAGCCGTTCGGGTTCATGAAGTTCACGCCGGGGCCCGGCGTCGGCGGACACTGCATCCCGCTCGACCCGCACTACCTCGCGTGGAAGATGCGGACGCTGAACTACAAGACCCGCTTTATCGAGCTGGCGGGCGAGCTGAACGCCGCCATGCCGGAGTACTGGATCGGGAAGCTGGCCGAGCGGCTGAACGACGCGGGGAAGGCGGTCCGCGGCAGCACCGTGCTGGTGCTGGGCGTCGCCTATAAGAAGGATATCGACGACATCCGCGAGAGTCCGGCGCTCGATGTGATGCGCCTCTTGCACCAGCGCGGCGCCACGCTCTGCTACCACGATCCGTTCGTGAGCAAGGTCAAGGAAGACGGTCTGGAGCTCGCGTCGGTCCCG
>DATHDT010000222.1:0-6357 GCA_035318905.1 Gemmatimonadales bacterium
CGCCGTGGTCTCGAACCCCGAGTTCCTGAAGGAAGGCGCGGCGGTCGAGGACTTCATGAAGCCCGACCGCGTGATCCTCGGCGTGGACTCGCCCGAATCGGCGAAACTGCTCGAGGAGCTGTACGCGCCGTTCGTGCGCACGGGGAATCCGCTCATCTTCATGGACCTGCCCTCCGCGGAGATGACCAAGTACGCCGCGAACGCCATGCTGGCGACGCGCATTTCGTTCATGAATCAGGTGGCCCGGCTGTGCGAGGCCGTCGGCGCCGACGTCACACTCGTGCGCAAAGGCATCGGCAGCGACCGCCGCATCGGTCCGGCGTTTCTCTTCCCCGGCCCTGGGTACGGCGGCTCGTGCTTTCCCAAGGACGTCCAGGCGCTGCTCCGGATGGGCCAGGCGCGCGGGGTATCGCTCGACATCCTCGAGGCGGTCGAAGCGGCGAACGACCGACAGAAACGCCTGCTCTTCGAAAAGCTCGAGCGCCATTTCGAGGGGAAACTGCAGGGCAAGGTGGTCGGGGTCTGGGGGCTCGCGTTCAAGGCGGAGACGGACGACGTGCGCGAGAGCCCGGCACTCGTCCTGGTCGAGGCGCTGCTGAGCGCGGGCGCCACGGTGCGCGTGCACGATCCCGCGGCGCGCGAGACGGCTCGGCAGCACCTCGGCGACCGCGTGACCTACGCGGGCCACGCCGTGGATGTCCTCGACGGTGCGGACGCCCTCGCCATCGTCACGGAGTGGCTGGAGTACCGCAATCCGGATTTCCCCAGGATGCGTCAGCTGATGCGGCGGCCCTTGATCGTCGACGGCCGCAACCTCTACGACCCCGATCGCCTCGCCAAACTCGGGTTCACATATGACAGCATCGGCCGACGCCTGGCATGCGCCTCCTCGTAACGGGCGCCGCCGGATTCCTCGGCTCGCACCTGTGTGACCGGCTCCTCGCCCTCGATCACACGGTCGTCGGGATGGACAATCTCATTACCGGCAGCTCCGCGAACCTGTCACACATCGAGAAGCACCCCCGCTTTCGTCTCATTCGCCACGACGTCACGACGTTCATCGACCTGCCGGGCCCAGTCGAAGGCGTACTGCACTTCGCGAGCCCTGCCAGCCCGATCGACTATCTCGAGCATCCGATCCCGACGTTGAAGGTCGGCGCGCTCGGGACGCACAATACGCTGGGGCTCGCGAAGGAAAAGGGCGCGCGCTTCCTCCTCGCGTCGACCTCCGAGGTGTACGGCGACCCGCTGGTCCATCCGCAGCCGGAGACCTACTGGGGCAACGTGAATCCGGTGGGTCCTCGCGGCGTATACGACGAAGCCAAGCGCTTCGCCGAAGCGATGACGATGGCGTACCATCGCTACCACAGTCTCGACACGCGCATCGTACGCATCTTTAACACCTATGGGCCGCGCATGCGCCCGAACGACGGCCGCGTCGTCTCCAACTTCATTTCGCAGGCGCTGCGCGGAGAGCCGCTGACGGTGTACGGCGACGGCTCGCAGACGCGATCGTTCTGCTACGTCGACGACCTCATCGAGGGGATCGTGCGGATGTTCGAGCGTGGCACGGATGAACCGACGAACCTCGGCAATCCGCACGAGTTCACGGTGCGCCAGCTCGCGGAGCGGGTGCTCGCGTTGACGGGGAGCCGCAGCGCGGTGGTGGAGCGACCGTTGCCCGTCGACGATCCGCAAGTGCGCCAGCCCGACATCACCCGCGCGCGCGCGACCCTCGGATGGGAGCCGAAGGTGTCGCTCGACGACGGGTTGCGCCGCACGATCGAATACCTGCGCGGCGTGGTGGGCACGTGAGCGCGCCCGTGAAGATGCTGGTGACGGGAGCCGCGGGATTCATCGGCTCCCACGTGTGCGAGGCGCTCGTCGCCCGCGGGCATGCCGTCGTCGGGCTCGACAACTTCGACGCGTTCTACGGGCGCACCGTGAAAGAGCGGAACCTCAAGGGATTGCTCGCCAACCGCGCCTTCCGGTTCGTCGAAGCCGACGTGGCGCGCGATCCCTTGCCCCTCGAGGGTGTGGGCGCGATGCTGCATCTCGCCGCCAAACCGGGGGTGCGCCCGTCGCTCGAGGACCCGGGCGCCTACATGGAAGCGAACGTCACGGCGACGGCGCGGGTCTTCGACGCCGCGCGCCGAGCCGGCATTCCTCGGATCGTGTTCGGCTCCTCGTCGTCCGTCTACGGGAACTCGACGCCGGCGCCGTTTGCCGAGGACGCGCCGGCGCTGCAGCCGATCTCGCCCTATGCGGCCACCAAGCGGGCGGGGGAGCTCGTGGCGATCGCCTTTGCCCACCTGTACCCGCTGCGCATCATCTGTCTGCGGTTCTTCACCGTGTATGGGCCCCGGCAGCGGCCCGACCTGGCGATCCACAAGTTCACAGACTTGATCGCGCGGGGGCAGGCCGTCCGGATGCACGGCGACGGTTCGAGTGAGCGCGACTACACCTATATTAGCGATTGCGTGGAGGGCGTCCTGGCGGCGCTGGCGCGCACCGAGAAGGCGGCCGACGGTTCGGTCGAGATGCTGAACATCGGTGGCGGCGAGCGCGTGCGCCTGGACCGGCTGATCGCGCTGATCGCATCCGCGCTGGGACGCGAGGCGCGGATCGAGCGATATCCGGACCAGCCGGGCGACGTCCGCTTGACCGACGCCGACCTGCACCGCGCCGAGCAGGCCCTGGGCTATCGGCCCCGCGTGGGGATCGAGGAAGGAATCCGGAATTTCGTCCGCTGGTATGAGGAGACCCATGGACGTCAGTCCTGAGCGCCTGGTGGAGCAGGCGCGCGAGCGGTTCGAGCTGCAGGACTACTACGGCGCGATCCACCTTCTCGAGGAGGTCATCGCGAGCGGCCGCGCGTTCGCGGACGCCCATCACCTGCTCGGTCTCTCGTATTCGCTCGCGGGCCAGGCGGAAAAGGCGCTCGAGCAGCTCGACAAGGCGCTCACCCTCAACCCGCGCTACGTCGAGGCGCTGATTCACCGCGCGCTGGTGTTGAACGAGCTGGGCCGCGAGGAGGAAGCGAGCGCCGTGTTGCGCCGGGCGCATCGCATCGACACTGGAGAGCGGTCGGGGTTCCCGGCCCACATCGCCGCGAAGCTCGCGAACCAGCATGCCGCCATGGGCCAGGCCTATCTCGAGGCGGGAGGGCTGGCGCAGGCCATCGAGCAATACCAGGAGGCGTTGGAGCTGGGACCCGCCTTCCATGATCTGCGGTATAAGCTGGGCCGGCTGTTGCTCGAGGCCGGCCGGGCACTCGATGCCCGCGACCAGTTCGAGACGATTGTCCGCGAGCGGCCGGCGTTCCTCGACGCAGCGGCGATGCTCGGGTTGGCCTGTTACCTGTCGGGAGATGGCCTCGCCGCGCGCGATGTGTGGGAAGCGTGCCGCGCGCGCCGCCCTGAGGATCCCCGTGTGGAGGCGTATTTGGCGATGCTGTCGCGGAGTGAAGCACCCCCTCCAGCCCCCACCAAGGCTGCGCCCCGGGGCGGGAAGCGGAAGAAACCGTGACGCGGTGGTCCCCCCCCGTCGCGCTGCTCATCCTCACATGCGCCTGTACGCGGAGCGCCTCCGACCACGAAGAGCTGGGCGACCGGGCGTATGCCGCGGCTGACTATCGCAGTGCGCTGGCGGAGTACCAGCTCGGGCTCAAGGCGCATGCGGGGAGTGCATCGCTCGATGCGAAGCTGGGCGCCGCGGCGCTACACACGCAGGACTACTTCGCCGCGGCGGAGGCCTACCGCGCGCTGGCGCGCGACGACCGCTCGCGCGTGGACGAAGCCGCCGACGCCCTCGAGCGCGTGGTGCGGGCGGCGCTCGGGACCAACGATCGCGGCGCCCTGGCGAGTGCGCTGACGGGCATGCGGGAGATCGCGCCGACGCGGCCGCTGGGGCGGTACGCGACCCTCGCGGCGCTCGACGCCGTGGAGCGCGGCGACACGGCCACCGCGCTGGCGCTGCTGCCGGTCGCCACCGCGGCGAGCGCCGATCCCGCGCGCGCCGATTCGCTCCTGTACTTGTACGGGATGGCATTAGTCCGCGTGCGCGACTGCACCACCGCCGTCTCGGTGTTCGAAGGCGTGATCTGGCGCAAGCGCGCACCGGTCGTGGTGGAATCGGCGCGGGAGGGCCTCGGGCTCTGCGCCCTCGTCGAAGGACAGCTGGCGCTGGAGAAGGGCCGGCCGGCGGACGCGGAAGACTGGTTCCGCCGCGCCACGGCGCCGGGCGCGTCCCCCGACGTCGTCCGCGCCGCATTCCTCGGCCTGGGCGATGTGCGCCTGGCGCAGGGGGACATCGCGGGGGCGTTGGAGAGCTATCAGCAAGCACTGGTGGGCGGCACGCCGGGCGACACGATCGCCCAGCGGGCCCAGGAGAAGATCAACTCGTTGGGGAAGGCTGAACCGCAATGATGCGACGGATGGTGTGGGTGCTCGGTCTGGCGACGCTCGCGGTCGGGTGTCATCACGGGCCGCGGGTGCAGACCGTAACCTCACCCGAAACGGAGTTGCGTCGCGCGCAGGAGCTCATTCGTCGTGGCGACCATCGCCGCGCGCTGCTGGTGCTGCAGCGGCTGACCTTCGAGTTCGCGCCGGGCCAGGCCGAGGCGGCCGCGGCCCGCTACTATCTCGCGGAGTGCTACTTCCAGACGGGCGATCGCGTGCAGGCCGCGCACGACTTCCGCAAGGTCGCCGACGAGTTTCCCGCGAGCGAGTACGCGCCCCTGGCGCTGCTCCGCGCCGGCGATGCGAATCTCCGCCTGTGGCGCCGTGCCGAGCTGGACCCGACGTACGGCGAAACGGCGTTGTCGATTTACCAGGAGCTGGCCGGCCGTTACCCGGACACCGATGCGGCGGCCCGCGCGCGCCCGCACGTCCAGCGTCTGCAGAATCAGTTCGCCGAAAAGACATACAAGAACGGCATGTTCTATCTGCGGCGCAAAGCGTACGACTCCGCGATCATCTATTTCAAGGAAGTGATCGCCACCTATCCGAGCGCGACGCTGGCGCCTGACGCCCTCCTGCGTCTCGTGGACAGCTATCGCGCGATCGGATACAAGGACGAGCTGCAGGAGACGTGCGCGCACCTGCGTCGCTTCTATCCGCAGGCGACGGGTCTCGCCAAGAGCTGCCCGGCAGACACGACGGGCACGTCGTCCTGACCGGCGTGGACGCCCTGTTCGGGGGCTCCTTCGATCCGGTGCACCTGGGCCATATGGTCGTCGCCGAAACCGCCGCCGAGGCCCTCGGGGCGGGGGCGACCGTGCGGTTCATGCCCGCCCGCGAACAGCCCTTCAAGCGCGCCGCCCACCAGGCGACCCCCGAGCAGCGCGCCGAGATGCTGGGGTTGGCGGTCCAGGGGAACCCACGCCTGCGCGTCGAGCCGGTCGAGCTCGATCTGCCGGTCCCGTCCTACACCGTCCGGACGCTCCGGGCGCTGGGGGAGCGTGAGCCGGGGAACCGCTTCACGTTATTGCTGGGGGCGGATGCGGCGCAGGACCTGCGGGGATGGTGGGAGGTCGAGGCGCTGCCGGCGCTCGCCGACATAGTAGTTTTCGCTCGGCCCGGCGCGGCCGTGCCGCGTCACCCGTTGATCCGTCGCGTGATCGAAGTGCCCGCGGTCGCCCTGTCGGCGACGGACGTGCGCGCGCGCGTGCGCGGTGGACGGTCCATTCGTTATCTAGTGCCCGACGCGGTGCGCGAGTACATCGGCGCCCACGGGCTGTATCGCTAGGGGAGTCATGGCGCATCGTTGGTTCACCAAGCTCTTCGGCACGCGGTTCGACCGCGAGCTGAAGCGCGTCCAGCCGATCATCGACGCGATTCACACGCACGAGGCGCGCCTCAAGGAGCTGTCCGAGGACGCCCTCAAGGCGCAGACCGCCAAGTTCAAGGCGGTCATCGCGGAGCGCACGGGTGCGCTCGGGGTGGAAGTCGACCGGCTCAAGCAGGCGAAGCACGACTGCCCCGATCCGGTCGAGCGCGCCGAGCTGGGCGACCAGCTCGTCCGGGCCGAGAAAGCCTTCGTCACCGAGCTGCAAAAGACGCTCGACGATCTCCTGCCCGAGGCGTTCGCGACCGTGCGGGAGGCGTGCCGCCGCCTCATCGGGACCAAGGTGGTCGTGACGGGGCACGAGCAGAGCTGGGACATGGTGCCCTACGACGTCCAGTTGATCGGCGGCCTGGTCCTCCATCAGGGAAAAATTGCCGAGATGGCCACGGGCGAGGGCAAGACCTTGGTCGCCACGCTGCCGCTGTACCTGAACGGGCTCACCGGCAAGGGCGTGCACTTGGTCACGGTCAACGACTACCTCGCCCGGCGTGACAGCCAGTGGATGGGGAA
>DATHDT010000223.1:0-3743 GCA_035318905.1 Gemmatimonadales bacterium
CTGCGCCTCACCGAGACGGTCGAGCAGCTTGTAGGCGATGTTGGCGGCGTCCAAGCTGGGGAAAATCAACACGTTGGCGGCGCTGCGCAGTTTGGAGAAGGGGTACGTCTTCGTCAGGATCCGCTCCACGACCGCCGTATCGGCCTGCATTTCGCCGTCCACCTGCAACGCGGGCTCTCGCTCGTGCAGCAGCGCCACCGCGCGCTGCACCTTGTCGGCTGCGGGATGCTTCACTGAACCGAAGTTCGAAAACGACAACATCGCGACGCGCGGCTCGACGCCGAGCCGCCACACGAAGCTGGCTGTCGCGGACGCGATCTCCGCGAGCGTCTCGGCATCGGGGTCGATGTTCACCGTGCAATCGGCGAAGAAGAAGGTCTGCTGGCGGAAGATCATCATGTAAATGCCGCTAACGTGCTTGCGGCCCGGCTCGGCGCCGATCACCTCGAGCGCGGGCCGAATCGCGTCCGAATAGTACATGTCCTCGCCGGCGACCAATGCGTCGGCGCGCCCCGAGCGCAGCATCAGGAGACCGTAGTACATCGGGTCGAGCACGCGCGCGCGCGCCTCGCGCAACGAGATGCCGCGCCGCTGACGGCGCTGCCACAGATCCTGAGCCATCGCCTCGCGGTCCGACGCCGTGCGAGGGTAGGCCAGCTCGATATCCTCCAGGGTGACCGCGGCATCGTCGGCCTGGCGCCGGATCACATCGGGATCGCCGAGCAGGATAGGATGGGCGATCCCCTCGTCGGCGAGGATCCGAGCGGCGCGCAGGATGCGGGGCTCTTCGCCCTCCGGGAAGACGATGCGCTGAGGATCCTGCTGCGCGCGGGTCATGAGGCCACGCATCACCTGCCGCGCGCGCCCGAGCCGGGCCTCGAGCTCGGCGCGGTACTCCTCCACGTCGATCATCCGGCCGGCGACGCCCGAGGCCACCGCCGCCCAGGCGACGGCAGGCGCAACCCACAGCAGCACCCGAGGGTCGAACGGCTTGGGAATCAAGTAATCGGGACCGAACTTGAGGCGCTCGAGCCCGTAGGCCCGCATCACGGAATCGGGCACTTCTTCCTTGGCGAGAGCGGCGAGGGCTCGCGTCGCCGCCATTTCCATTTCGTCATTGACCTTCTTGGCCCGCACGTCGAGAGCGCCGCGGAAGATGAATGGGAAGCCGAGGACGTTGTTCACTTGGTTGGGGAAGTCCGAGCGCCCGGTGGCGATGATCGCGTCGGGCCGCGCCTGCTTCGCGTCCTCGGGCATGATCTCGGGGTTCGGGTTCGCGAGCGCGAAGATGACCGGCCTCTTGGCCATCTCCTTGAGCATGTCACCCTTGATGATGCCGCCGACGGAGAGGCCGACGAACACGTCCGCGTCCTTGAGCGCCTCCGTGATCACCCGCGCCTTCGTGGCGGACGCGAAGCGGCGCTTGTACTTGTCCAGATCTTCGCGTTCCGAGTGGATGACGCCCTTCTGGTCGCACATCACGATGTGCTCGCGTTTCACACCGAGCTTCACGTAATGCTCGGCGGTGGCGATCGCCGCCGCGCCGGCCCCCGAAAACACGACGCGCACCTTGGCAATGTCCTTGCCGACGACTTCGAGGGCATTGAGGAGCGCCGCGCCCGAAATGATCGCGGTGCCGTGCTGGTCGTCGTGGAATACGGGAATGCTGAGCGTCTCCCGCAGCTTTTCTTCGATTTGGAAGCAGTCGGGCGAGCGAATGTCCTCGAGATTGATCCCGCCGACGGTGGGCTCGAGCAGCTGGCAGAAGCGGATCACGTCTTCGGGGTCCTCGGACGCGACTTCCAGGTCGAACACGTCGATGTCGGCGAACGACTTGAAGAGGATGCCCTTACCCTCCATCACCGGCTTGCCAGCGAGGGGGCCGATGTTGCCCAGACCGAGGACGGCGGTGCCGTTGGTCACGACCGCCACGAGATTTCCCTTGGCCGTGTAGGTGTAGGCGTCTTCCGGCCGCTTGGCGATCTCGAGGCAGGGCTCCGCCACCCCCGGGGTGTAGGCGAGGGAGAGGTCGCGCTGGTCCTTGAAGGGCTTGGTCGGCGAGACCTGGATTTTCCCAGGGCGGCCCTGCGAATGGTAGTCGAGGGCCTCCTGGCGGCGGCTCGTCATCGAGGACACAAGTCCTTTTTGGGGAAGGGGTTATGCTAGGCGTGGCGCCGGGGCCTGTCAAGCCGCTAATATGACGTCCATGCGGAGCATGTCGCTCAAGTCGCGCGCCTCGTTGTGCTTGCTCGCGGCCCTGCAGCTGTCCCTTCCTGGGGCGGCGGCCTGGGCCGACGCGCGGCTCGATAGTGCCGCGGCGGGTCCGGCGCACATCGAGTCGCACTCGACTTCGAGTTGCGTCCGCGTCCACCCGGCGGACTGCGCGTTTCACCGGTTCCTCAGCGCGCCACTCGCGACAGGGCGGCCCGTTGTCTTTCGGATTCGCCACGGCTATCGCATTGCGTCGCCTCTCACGGCCCACGTCATCCCCCAGGCGGCGCTCGCCGCTGGCGTACACCACTCCCGCGCTCCTCCTCAGCTCTCCTGAGTGACGGCGCCGCGATTCCCGCGGCGACCGCGACCATCGCCATGACCTCACGCGGCACCATCCCCTTGGGGCGTGGTGCGCGCCGGTCATACGACCAGGAGAGCACCAATGTTTTTCACTTTTTTCATGAGCGCCTTGCTGAGCCTTGGCGCCGTGTCGGGCACCGTAACGAGCTCCACGGGCGCACCGGTTGCGGATGTGCAGGTGTCCCTACCGGAGCTGCGCCGCTCCACGACGACCGATAGCAGCGGTCACTACGCCATCGCCGGCGTCCCAGCCGGCACCTACACAGCCACCTTTCAACGCATCGGGTACGCTCCGGCGGTGCGACGCATCGTCTCATCGGGCGGCGACGTCGGCGTCGACGTGACTCTGCGAGAGACGGTGGTCGAGCTGACCGGCATTCAGGTGACCGCCAGCGCCAACGCGACCAGCGCCCTCAACTCTCCGCAGCCGACCAGCGTCGTAGCGGGGGACGAGCTGCGCCAAGCGCAGTCGCCCAGCCTGGGTGAAACGTTGGAAGGCGTCGCCGGTGTGCACAGCCTCAGCACCGGCGTAGGCATCGGTAAACCGGTGATCCGGGGCCTCACGTCGAACCGCGTGTTGGTGCTCGATGACGGCCAACGCCTCGAGACGCAGCAGTGGGGCGATGAGCACTCCCCCAACGTCGAGACGTCCACGGCGGAGCGGGTGGAGGTAATTCGTGGGCCCGCGAGCGTGTTGTACGGCTCGGATGCGTTGGGCGGCGTGATCAACGTCGTCCAGAAGGATCTCCCGGACGCCATCGGCGTGCCGGGATTCGTGCACGGGGAGCTGAGCGGCGCCTACGGCAGCGGCAATCGCTTCGGCGACGGCGCCCTGAGCCTGGAAGGCGCGAGCGGGGGTGTTGGGTTCCGGGGGTCCCTCAGCGGACGCTCGAGCGGTGACGTCCGCACGCCGGACTACGTCCTCTGGAACAGCGGTAACCGGGCGGTCGCCGGGAACTTGGGCATCGGCACGCGGGGCGCCTGGGGATCGGTAAGCGGCTCGTTCTCCCAGCGAAACGAGAAGATTTCGCTGACGGACGAAGATCCAACCGCGACGCCGACGCAGCGGATGGCGACGAGTCACGGCCGCGTGGACCTGACGCTGCCGCTGGGCGGCGCGCGGCTCGAGGTGTCCACCGGTTACGAGCGCAGCCGGCGGCGCGAGTTCG
>DATHDT010000224.1:0-5559 GCA_035318905.1 Gemmatimonadales bacterium
GTGGTGCGGCTCCTGACGGCGACGCTGCCGGCGCACGACGTGCACGGCCGGCCCAGCATCGTGCAGCTGCCCAAGGACGAGCTGGAGCGTCGGTTTGGAAGGACCTGACACCCGACACCTGACGCCTGTCCTGGTGGGCCCCACGGCGGTCGGCAAAACCGCCGTCGCAGTGGCGCTCGCCGCACTCACGCCGCTCACCGTCGTTGCCGCCGACGCCCGACAGGTCTATCGCGGCCTCGACATCGGCACCGCCAAGCCCGATCCGGAGGTGCTGGCTCGCGTTGCACACGTGGGGCTGGATCTCGTGGACCCGGGCGAGCGTTACAGCGCGGGACAGTTCGCGCGCGACGCCGCCGGCTGGCTCGACGAGATTCGCGCGGCGGGTCGGCTCCCGCTCGTCGTCGGCGGCACCGGGTTCTATGTGCGCGCGCTCGCCGATGGCCTCTTCAAGGAGCCGCCGCTCGAGCCCGGGCGCCGCGAGCGCCTCCGCGGCTGGACCGAGCGACTGCCCGCGACGGACCTGGCCCGGTGGGCGGGCCGGCTCGACACGCGGTTTCAGACGGGGGGCCGCCAGCGCGCCGCGCGCGCCATCGAGGTCGCGCTGCTCACCGGGCAAGCGCTGTCGTGGTGGCAGCGCGAGGCGCGCGAGACGGGCGTGATGCGGCCGTGGTACATTCACCTCACGCTCCCGCGGGAAACGCTGCGGGCCCGCATCGCGGCGCGCGTCGATGCGATGCTCGCGGCGGGATTGGTCGATGAAGTCCGGGGCGTGCTGGCGCGCGGCGTGGCGCCCGATGCGGCCGGCCTCGACGGCGTGGGCTATCGCGAAGTCGTGGCGATGTTGGTCGATGGCGGGGGAGGAGACCTGCACGAGGCCATCGCCGCGGCGACGAGACGTTACGCGAAGCGGCAGGAGACCTGGTTCCGGAACCAACTCCGGGACCCAGGAGATGGGAGTCGGGAGTCAGGGGTGTGGACACTTGATGCTACTGAGACTGCGGAAGATTTGGCCCGTCGCATTCACGAGCGGTGGTCGTCCCTGACGCCCGGCTCCCAACTCCCGAATCCTCGATGAGAATCGGCATCACGTGTTATCCCACCTACGGCGGCTCCGGGGCCGTCGCCACCGAGCTGGGGCTCGAGCTGGCGCGGCGGGGGCACGAAATCCACTTCATCTCGTACGCCAGCCCGTTCCGGCTCCGCGGCTTCGCCGAGCGCGTGACGTTCCACGAGGTCACGCAGATTGAGTATCCGCTCTTCGAGCAGTCGTCGCCCTACGCGCTGGCATTAGCCGTCAAGCAGCACGAGGTGGCGGTGCGCGAGAGCCTCGACCTCATGCACGTGCACTACGCCATTCCGCACGCGGCCACCGCCTGGCTCGCGAAGCAAATGATGAAGGAACAGCGTGACCTCAAGATCGTGACGACGTTGCACGGCACCGACATCACGCTCGTGGGACAGGACCCGTCGTATTTCACGCTCACCAAGTTCTCGATCGAGCAGTCGGACCGGGTCACCGCCGTGTCGGCATTCCTGAAAGACGAGACGTACAAGGCGTTCGGCTGCGCCGGCTGTGATGTCGTGGTTATTCCGAACTTCATCAATCCCGCGGAATACCATCCGGCGACCGACGGGTCCTGCCGTCGCGCGCTCGCGCCGGCCAATCACAAGATCCTGATCCACGTGTCGAACTTCCGCCCGGTGAAACGCGTGAAGGACGTCGTGCACACCTTCGCGGGCGTGCGAAAGGCGATCCCCGCCACCCTCGTCATGGTCGGCGACGGTCCCGATCGCGACGCCACTGAGCACGAGGTGGACCGGCTTGGCCTGAAGCGCGATGTCCGATTCCTCGGGAAGGTGGACAACGTGGGCGACGTGCTGCGCGGGGGCGATCTCTTCCTCCTCCCGTCCGCGACAGAGTCGTTCGGACTCGCGGCACTGGAGGCGATGGCGTGCGGCGTCCCGGTCGTCGCGAGCGCGGCGGGCGGGATTCCGGAGGTCGTCACGGACGGCGAAACCGGCGCGCTCGCGCCCGTCGGCGACGTGGCGGCGATGACCGAGCGGTCCGTGGCCATTCTCCAGGACGGCGCTGAGCACGAACGGATGAAGCGCAACGCGGCCGTGCGGGCGCTCGACTTCGCCGCCGAACGCGTCGTGCCGCGCTACGAAAAGTTGTACGAGGATCTGCTCGCGTGAGCCTGGGCGGGGGGCTTCGCCTCGTCCGCGCTCCCAATCTGCTGATCGCCGCCGCGGGCGTCCTCGCGGGCGGGTGGATCGCCCTCGGCGCCGTGCCGCTGCCGAAGCTGCTGGTCTTCGCCGCGCTCTCGGGACTCGCGCTCGGGGCGGCGGGAAACGCCTGGAATGACATCTGTGATGCCCGCGCGGATACGCTGAACCGGCCCCCCGGTCGACGTCCCCTGACCTCGGGGGGCATCGGTCGGGGCACCGCCGATCTCATCGTTTTCCTGGGTGCGTTGATGGGCCTCGCCACGGCCGCGCTCGTGAGCGGGTGCCAGGTCCTCGTCGCGCTCGGCGCGCTATCGGTCATGCTGCTCTACTCCCCATTCATCAAGCCTCGACCCGTGGCCGGGAATCTCGCCGTCGCGCTCGTTGCGGGGCTGCCGCTCTTTTATGGAGCTCTCGCCGTGGGGGCCCCGCGCGCGGCTGTCGTGCCTTGGGTGCTCGCCGCCTGGCTCCATGTGGCGCGCGAGATCGTCAAGGATTTGGGCGATGAACCGGGCGATCGCGCGATCGGGCGTCGCACGTTGCCGATCGTCGTCGGCGCGCGACCGGCTCAAGTCGTGGCCGCGGGCGTAGCGCTCCTATTCGTGCCGGCCAGTCTACTGCTGCCCCATCTCGCCGGATATGGCGCCACCTACTTTCTGATCGCACTGCCGGCGCAGATGGCCGTGCTCATGGCGGGGACCTGGCTGATCCTTGGGAGTGCGGGGAGTGCGGGCCCCGTACAGCGTGTCAGCCTTCTCCTCAAGGTCTCCATGCTCATCGGACTCGTCGCGCTCGTCGCGGGAAAGGTCGCATGAATCTCTGGCAGGGTCTGATCCTCGGGTTGGTGCAGGGGCTCACTGAATTCCTGCCGGTATCGAGCTCGGGGCACCTGGTGCTCGTCGAGGCACTCACGGGCGTCCATTTCACCGACGTGACCGTGGAAGTGTCCCTGCACGTGGCGACGTTGGCGTCCCTGCTGGTCCTCTACGGCCGCCGGCTGTGGGAGATCGTACGGGGCGTGCTCACGGGCGATGGGCCCAGCGTGCGCTACGCCCTGCTCCTCGTGATCGCGACGATTCCCGCCGGCCTGATCGGCGTGCTGTTCCGTCATCAGATCGAAGACGCTTTCCACTCACTCGCCTGGCTCGGTATCCAGTTCCTGATCACGGGTGCGATTCTGTGGTCGACGCGCGTGCCGCCGGCGGGAGGAGGAGAGCGCACCGTGCCGTCGACGGGCGCGGCCACGGTGATCGGCTTCGCGCAGGCGTTTGCCATCCTGCCGGCCATCTCCCGCTCGGGCGCCACGGTCGCGGCGGCCCTCCGCGCCGGTCTCACGCCGGCAGCCGCCGCGGAGTTCAGCTTCCTCATGTCGATTCCCGTGATCGCCGGCGCCGGCCTCCTCGAGGCGCGCAATGCCGCGCTCAACATGGCGCACGTCGGGGCGCTCCCGTGGGCTGTGAGCTTCGTCGCGGCATTCGCGGCGGGGATCTGGTCGATCCGCTGGCTCGTGAAGTTGCTGCAGCGCGGCCGGTTCTACGCCTTCGCGCCGTACTGCTGGGCGGTCGGACTGTTCACGCTCGCTTACGCGCTGTGGCACGGGTAACCCTCGACGGCTTCCCCGCGCAGCTCCTCGCCCGCCGGTGGGGGGTGCCGCAATGCGGCGTCTTTCGCACGCTCTCCTCGAGTCTCGACGCCATCCACGACGTCGCCGCGCAGGGCGCCGCCGCCGGCACCGTCGTCGTCGTGGAGGAACAGACGGCGGGGCGCGGACGGGACGGCCGCACCTGGCGCTCGCCGCCGGGCGGTGTGTGGCTCGGGATGCTGCTGCGGCCCCCCGCCTCGGTTCCCGTGACAGGCGCGTTGTCGCTGCGCGTGGGGCTCGTCCTCGCCGACGTCGTCGACGAGTTCGTGGGTCGAGCGCGTACGCGGCTCAAGTGGCCGAACGACGTGCTCATCGATGAGCGGAAGATCGCGGGGATCCTGTGCGAGGGCCGCTGGCAGGGTGAAGCGCTGCAGTGGCTCGGGATCGGCATCGGCATCAATGTGGCGAACGACATCCCGCCGGAGCTCGCTGAGCGGGCGATCGCCCTGCGCGAACATGTTCCCGACGTGACCCGGCTCGACGTGCTCGATCGGTTGGTGCCTGCCTTGCTCCCGCTCACCACGCACCACGCACCACTCACCGAGTCCGAATGCACCGCCTTCGCGCAGCGCGACTGGCTGCGCGGACGCCAGATTCGCTCGCCGATCCCCGGGCGCGCGGTGGGCGTCCGGCCCGACGGCGCGCTACTCGTGGACACGGGGGCCGGGACGACGATGGTGCGCGAAGGCCACGTCGAGCTATCTTAGCCCGCCATGCTCCTCGCCCTCGACATCGGCAACACCGAAACGACGGTAGGCCTGTTCGCGGGCGAGCGCCTCGAAGGGCACTGGCGGCTGCATACGACGCCGCAGCGCACCCCCGATGAGTGGGCCTCGGCGCTCACGGCGTACCTGACGCAGGCGGGGCACTCGACGCAGGAAGTGCGCGCCGCCATCGTGGCATCGGTCGCGCCGCAGGTGACCCACAGTGTGTGCGACGGCGTTGTCGTCGCGACGACGCGCCAGCCGGCCATCGTGGATGGACGCTCCAAGCTCCCCATCACCCTCGACGTCGACGAGCCGTTGACGGTCGGCGCCGATCGCATCGTCAACACGCTCGCCGCGTCGCAGCTCTTCAAGCGCGACACCATTGTGGTCGACTTCGGGACCGCGACCACATTCGATTGCATCACGGGCGACGGCCGCTTCATCGGCGGGGTCATCATGCCGGGGATTCGGACGGCGTCCGACGATTTGGTGCGGAAGACCGCCAAGTTGCCCGCGACCGAGCTGACGCCGCCCCCGCGCGTCATCGGCCGTCGCACGGAGGACTGCATTCGCGCGGGCGTGCTGTGGGGCACGGCCGACGCCGTGGATGGGCTGGTGCGGCGCATCAAGGCCGAGTGGCCTGGAAAGAAGGCACCGCAGACGATTGCCACGGGTGGTCTCGCCGGTCTCATCGCGCCGCTCTCGAAAGAGATCGAGTCGGTGCATCCCGATCTCACGCTCGTGGGGCTGCGATTGGCGGCGACCGCACTCGGTCTCGCGTGGTGAGCGACGCCCGCACGCTCAACGTTTGGCGTCGCTGGGGTTACCGTCTCCTTCCAGGGGACCTGTTCTCTTATATCCTGCACCTGCGTCCCGCCGAGTGGCCGATTATGGCGGCGCACACAGCGTTTGGATACGTGCTGGCGGTGGGATGGCAGGGCGCGGGGCATAAGGCCTGAATGCATAACGCTCTCCTGCCGCTCG
>DATHDT010000225.1:0-3798 GCA_035318905.1 Gemmatimonadales bacterium
CAGTAGCCGCCGTGGCTCGACTTGCCGCCCACCGCTGGCGCCGGGGCGAACGTGTCGAGATCGACGCTCACGATCGAGTTGATCGTGTTGATGAGTGAAAGGGCATCCGCGCCGCCTTTGACCGCGGCGCGTGCGATGTACGTGACGTCGGTGACGTTGGGTGTGAGCTTCACGATCACCGGAATAGTGGCGACCTCTTTGACCCACTCCACGATCTGGCACGTGTAGTCGGGCACCTGGCCGACCGCGCTGCCCATGCCGCGTTCGCTCATGCCGTGCGGGCACCCGAAGTTCAGCTCGATGCCGTCGGCGCCGGTGTCCTGCGTGCGCTTGACGATGTCATGCCACGTCTCGCGCTTCGACTCGACCATCAGTGACGCGATGATCGCGTGCTTCGGGTAGTTGCGCTTGACCTCCGCGATCTCCTTCAGGTTGTCGGCGATGGGACGGTCGCTGATCAACTCGATGTTGTTGAATCCCATCATCCGCGTTGGGCCCAGATCCACGGAGCCGTAGCGGGAGAAGACGTTGATGATTGGGTCGCCGATCGTCTTCCACACGGCGCCGCCCCAACCTTGATCAAAGGCTTTGGCGACCTGGACGTACGTGTTCGTGGGCGGGCCGGAAGCGAGCCAGAAGGGGTTGGGGCTTTCGATCCCCGCGAAGTTGGTCCTGAGATCAGCCATAGTACCTCCACACGCGGTTGGGATGGGTAGGGGCGCAGCATGCTGCGCCCCTACATAGCATCCCCTCCCGTTAGCATTTCATGAATCCTCTTCGCAGTCTGAACGCCATCCGCCGCCGCGTTCACAATCTCCGCCCCGCCGTTGGCGCAGTCGCCACCGACGAAGACCCGCGGATCGTCCTTGGGCCACGCAAGGTCGGTCCGCGCCCCCTGCCCAATGGCGACGATCACCATGTCGCAGGGGATCGTCTCGCGGCCCTGCGCTGTCTCGACTTCGAGTCCCTCCACGCGGCCGTTCCCGACAACGCGTTTGGGCGAGGCGTGGAAGCGGAACCCACAGCCGTCGCGCTTCGCCAGCTCGTACTCGTAGTCGTAGCAGGGCATGTCTTCCTCCCCGCGGCGATACACGATCGTCGACTCCTCGGCGCCGAGGCGCTTCGCCTGGGTGACCGCGTCGATCGCCGTGTTCCCGGCGCCGATCACGAGGACGCGCCTTCCGACATGCGTTTCGTGATACGGATGCGTCTTGAGGTGCTCGATGAATGTCAGCGCGTCCACCACGCCCTCGAGATCCTCGCCCGGAATCCCGAGCCCCTTCGTTTTGCCGAGCCCGACGCCGACAAAGACCGCGTCGTACTGCTTGAGCAGTGGCTCGAGCGAATCGACCGTCACGCCGAGCTTGAGCTCCACGCCCAGGTCGAGAATGTCCTGCACCTCGGCGAGCGCCACATCGGCCTTGAGCTTGTATTCCGCGATGCCGTATGTGTTGAGCCCGCCGGCCTGCGGCTTGGCCTCGAACACGGTGACCGCGTGCCCAGCGCGCCGCAGATCACGCGCGCAGGAGAGCCCTGCGGGCCCCGCGCCCACGATCGCGACGTTCTTTCCGGTCGGTGTGCCCGCCTGAAACAGCTTGACCTTGCGCTCGAGCACGTAATCGGTCGCGTGGCGTTGCAAGAGCGCGATCGTGATCGGCTGCTCGTCACGGTCGTTCAGGACGCAGGCGCCCTCGCACAGGACTTCGACGGGGCAGGCACGCGCGCACGAATGGCCGAAGGGATTGGCCTCCAGGATCACGCGAGCCGAGCCGCGCAGGTTGCCGGTCGCGATCTTCTTGATGAAGGCCGGCACGTCGATGTGGGTGGGGCAGGCGATGGTGCAGGGGGCGTCGTGGCAGAACAGGCACTGGTTGGCCTCGAGCAGCGCGTAATCCGGCGTCAGCGGCGGCGCGATGTCGGCGAAGTTCTGCGCGAGGTCACCCACGGCGCTTCTCCGCGCCTTTCATCCGCATTCCGAGGATGTAGATCCCCGCGGACACGAAGAACCCCACGAACCACGCCCAGTTGTAGACGCCGCCGAAGAACCCACTCGCGGGGTGTCCGCCGAGCGCCCCGATGAACCCGGGCAGGCTGGGCGCGACACCCAGGACAAACGCCGCGATCGCAATCCCGTTCACGCCGCGTGAATACTCGTAGACGCCACCGCGCCGATACAGATCCTCGACTGCCAGGATGCCGCGCCGCAGGACGAAGTAGTCGGCGATCATGATCCCCGCGACGGGACCGAGCAGCGCACCGTAACCAAGGAGCCACGTGAAGATGTACGCCGCGGCGTCGTTGTAGAGCCGCCAGGGCATCATCAGGATGCCGATCACGGCCGTGATCATCGCGCCCTGCTTGAACGAGATGCGCTGCGGCGCGACGTTCGAGAATCCGTTGGCGGGCGCGACGATGTTGGCGGCGATGTTCGTCGTGAGCGTGGCGACGATGAGCCCGGCCATCGAGAGCATGATCATCACGGGCCCGCCGATGCGCGCCAGCAACGCCACGGGGTCCGCGATCCGCGTCCCGAAGATCACGGCGGTTGCGCTCGTCACGGCCGCGCCGATGAAGGCGAACAGCGCCATGGTGGCAGGTAGCCCGACCGCTTGCCCCACCAGCTGATCGTGCTGACTCTTGGCGAAGCGCGAGAAGTCGGGAATAGAGAGGGCCATGGTGCCCCAGAACCCGACTGCCGAGGTTAGCCCGTAGCTGAACACCGCACGAATGCCACCATGGGCGTTGGGCGGATTCTGCAGCATCGGTCCGATGCCGCCGGCGCGACTCCAGGCCCACACGAACAGCGCCACTCCGACAGCCAGCAAGAACGGCGAGCCCCAGGTCTCGAGGAACTTGATCGAGTCCATGCCGCGCAGCACGATCCACACGTTCATCGCCCAAAACAGCATGAAGCAGAAGAACTCACCCGTGTTGAGGCCGACGAACGCCGGCAGCAGCTGCGGCAGCGTGGCAATCCCCGGCCACATCACTTCGATCAGTTTGTAAATCGCCCAGCCGCCGATCCACGTCTGAATCCCGAACCAGCCACACGCGACGAGGCCGCGCAGCAGCGCGGGGACGTTGGCGCCGAGCACGCCGAACGAGGCGCGCGCCATCACCGGGAAAGGGATCCCGTAGCGCGTGCCGGCGTGCGAATTCAGGGCGATGGGGACGAGCACGACGAGATTGCCGAGGATCACAGCGCCCACGGCCGCCTGCCATGTCCAGCCCTGATCGACGAGGCCCGAGGCGAGCGTGTACGTGGGGATGCAGATCGCCATCCCGATCCACAATGAGGCGATGTGCCACCAGTTCCAGGTGCGCCGCTCCGGCGAGACCGGAAGGAGGTCGGCGTTGGAGAGTGAGGCGTCGCTCATTTCACTTCCGCGAGCGCTTTCTCCAACCGAGCACATCCATCGTCGATCTCGGCTTTGGTGATCAGCATCGACGGCGCGACGCGGATCACGTTGCCGTAGAGCCCGCCCTTGCCGATCAGCAACCCCTGCTTTTTGGCGGCCTCCATCAGCGCCAGCGTCTTTTTGGGCGACGGTTCCTTGGTCTTGCGGTCCTCGACCAGCTCGAGGCCTTGCATCAGGCCCATGCCCCGGACATCCCCAATGAAGGTGAAGCGCTTCTTGAACTCCTCGAGCGCGTCCCGGAGCTGGCCCCCTCGCTCGGCCGCGCGCTTGGGCGCATTCTCACGCTCCAGCACGTCGATCGTCACGTCCACGGCGGCCATCGAAATCGCGTTGCCGCCGAAGGTGGACAGCGACAGGCCCGTCCAGGCGTCGGCAACCT
>DATHDT010000226.1:0-4547 GCA_035318905.1 Gemmatimonadales bacterium
CGCTGGCAAGGGCGCGCGCGTGTTCATGGTCAGAGCCGATCGTGGACGCCGCCGCGAAGAACGCCGGCCGCAGCGTGTCGTCCACCGTGTACACGGTGCCGATCTCCGTCAGCAGCTCGGCAAGCTCGTAGTCGGAGCCGATCGTCCTCGCCGAGGCAAGGGCGTCGCTGAGCATCGCACGGCTCGCGCCCGCCCGCCCCACGACCGCGGACAACACACGCCGGTGTTCGTAATCGGAAGACACCGAGTTGGCCGCGGTGAAGAATGCGGGTCGCACCGCGTCATCGATGCGGCGCGCGTCGTTCAGCTCGATGAGGAGCGTTGCCAGCTCGTAATCGGAGCCGATGCTCGCGGCCGCATCGAGCATTCCCGCCTGTGCGGCGGGCGTGAGTCCGGGACGCGACAGGGCGGCCGACAGGACGCGATGCCGTTCGTAGTCCGACGAGATGGTTTTCGCCGCCGCCGCGAACGAGGTCTGCATGCGCTCCGTCAACGGCTGCGCCTTGGAGACGGCGATCAACAGCTCGGCGAGCTCGTAGTCGGAGCCGATGGTGCTCGCGGCCGTTCCGACCAGGCGTTCGTAGCCGGCTACATCGAGCTTCCCGCTTTCGATCGCCGCCTGGTAGTAAATGCGGCGCGCGTAATCACCCTCGATCTCGGCGATCTCGGTGAGCAGTCCCTGAATGCCGCGTCGCTTGAGGATCCAGCGCGCGCGCGCTTCACCGTCATAACCGGTCCGGCGCAGCAGGTAGGTGATCGTCTCGGCCAGCCACGCCTTGGCTTCTGCGTCGAAGGGTCGGGACTGGTCATCGACCTTGAAGACGCGCTCCGTTCCCGGACGAATCGTCAAGTGATAGTCGTGCGCGCCGTAATCCACTTCGATCACCACCCGCGCATCCGCCGCCACCGACGCGATGTCGGTGTAGTCCGCGTTGAACGTGAACTTTCCCGTCGCGCTGAGGCGGACGGTGCATCCCCCGACGCTCACGAGGATCGTGAGCTCGTCATTCTCCTGGTTCGTACTCGAGCTGCGATGCTTGGTTTGCCGGGAGCACCCCTTCAGCGTGTCGCTCCCGACGCTCGCCGCCGCCGACCTGGCGCGTGACGTCGATTTCAGGACAGCCGTGCGTTGCTCCGGAATCGTGTCGATGGATAAGGGCGACGGCGCAGGCGTGGCGGCGCGCGGCGCCAGCGCGGCGAGCGGGATCACGATGAGGGCCGCCGCAATCCACGCGGGCACCGCCACGCGCCGGGCCACGACCTCGCGGCGCCGTTTCGCATCGAGCACGTCGAGGAGCCGCGTCGCGAGCTGGGCGGGACGCGCCATCGCCACGCTCGCGAGCGACGTCGCGCGAGCGGCGCGCAACGCGCGCGCGATTTCCAGCAGATGGCTCGCGTACGCCGACGGTTTCACCCCGGCGCGCAGCACGTGATCGTCGCAGGCGCGCTCGCGCTCGACGAGGAGGCGTCCAGCGGCGAGCCACGCGAGCGGGTGGAACCAGTACGCGGCGCAGGCGATGCGCGCGACGAGCTGCGTCAGGAAATCCCCGCGCTGCACGTGGGCCAGCTCATGCAGCAGCACGTCACGCCGACGCTCGACCGGCCACGTGTCGGCATCCGCGGGCAACAGGATCACCGGTCGCACGACGCCCCACGTCATCGGCATCGCCGGACCCGCGCTCTGCAGGAGGCGCACGGGACGACGAATGCCGAGCGCACGGGCCAGCTCGGCGGCGAGCGCGATCCACGCTCCGTCGCGCACGGGGCGCGACGTACGGCGAAGCCAGGCGAGCCGTGCGAGTCCGAAGACGAGCGCCATCAGGACGAGTGATGCGCCCCCGAGCCACACCGGGACGACGAACAAGGTCCAATCGGGCGTCAGCCGGAACCGTACGGGCACGTCGGCGGCGAGCGGCGGCGCCGCTCTCGCCGTGGTCGTCGCCGCGGTCGGGGCGGGCGGAATCGCCGCGCGTGCCGTCTCCCCGAGGTCAGCCTTGAACGCGACCGGCACGTCGAGTCGCGGCCACGCGGCCAGACTCCAATCGGGCATCACGGCGGACGCGATCGGCAACGCGAGGAGTCCGACGAAGGCGAGCGCCCAGACGAGGTGGCGCAGCGCGGCCGAGGAGCGTTTGAGAAGCACGGTCGCGGCCGCCGCCAGCAGCAGGACGATGGTGGCCTTCACGAAGGCATCGGCGAGTATGGCGATCATCTCAGCGGCCCTCCTTTCGCGCGTCCGCGATCAGATCGCGCAGGCGGTCGAGCTCCGCATCGGACATGCGGGTCGAGGACAGATCGAGCAGCGCGGCGACCGCCTGCTCGGTCGAACCGTCGAAGAACGTGTGCACCAGCTGGCGCAGCGCCGACTGCCGCGCGCGTTCCCGAGGAACGGTCGGCACGAACACGTAGCGCGGTCCGTCTTCCTCGTGGCGCAGGTGGCCCTTGTCCTCGAGCACCCGCAGCAGCGCCCGCACCGCCGAGTAGCTGGGCGGATCCGTCAGATTCTCCATCACGTCGGCGGCGGTGGCCCGGCCCGATCGATAGATGACATCCATGATCTCGCGCTCGCGCCGGCTCAACTGCGCGTTTGGCTCTTTAGACATCGCTGTTCCCCTGACGGTTTGGTCTGGAGGAAGATTCGTGATGCTAAAAAAGCAGCATAGTGCTAAGAAAGTAGCAGTGGCCCGGAAACTGTCAAGCAGGGGTACGTCAGGAGACCGTTCGGGTTAGGCCGAGCCAAACCCAGGGGAGTTGCGGACTTGCCGAGCCTGCCACAGGTGGCGCCGGTCGTGCGTGATCACGAATTGCAGGTACGCGCCGAGGGGCATCCGCAGCAGCCGGGTCACCGGCGACACCGTCCGATTCTTCGTGAGGTCCAGCCCGTCGGCCTGGCGCACCCGCTCGGCAAGCTGGTCGCGCACCGCGACGAACTCGGGCAACACACGGACGATCGCATGGGTGCCACCCACCGGCACCTGGAAGATCGGGAACGTCTTCATGCGGCGCTTGGGTGGCGGCTCCATGGAGCGAATCATCCAGCGGGAAAACCAGCCGTAGCGTGCCGGTTCCCCGCCCTGCGCCGTGCGTCCCTTCGCCCGTCCTTCCGCGATCGCCCGGTCGAATGCGGGCAGCGTGGCGGTGACCGACCTGTTGAGGTGCACGAGGCACTCCGCGATCGACCAGCGTCCCTCGCCGGGCCGCCAGTTGAACTGCGATTCGCTGAGCCCGGCGCAGAGGGCCTGGCCATCGGCTTTGATCGCCTCGAGCTGGCGCAACATGTCCTGTAAATCAGGATTCATGTCGCTCTCCGTTAGACGCCGAACTGGCGAAAATGGTGATCGGTGTGGCGGTAGCCGAGCTTCCCCCAGGCCTTGCGAGACAGCTTGCCGAAGGCGGGGTGCACGGGCCACGCCGTCTGCGGGGGCAGTCCCGCGAAACGCTGCAGCAGGTCCCGGAACGTCACCACCTCCGTGGACCACGTCGACTGATCGATGCGCATGAGCAGCTCCGGCGCGGTCGGCGCTCCCTTGGGCCACGGCAGGACGTAGGCGAACAAGGTGTTGAGCGGGGGAAAGCGAATCGGCATTCGCTTCGGCTGCGTGGGCAGGTCGCCGAGCGCCATACGGAATTGGTCGTTCACGTGCGTGATCATCTGTGGCGCGTTCATCCGACCCCACTGAGACCGGGTCTCCGCGGTGAGGCGCGCGAGGCGGTCGAGCAGCTCACGGCGCGGGGCTTCGTCCCACAAGCTCGGGACCGTGACCGTGACGAGCCACCACACGAGCAGTGCGACGAGGGCCGCACCGACCAGAGCACCCCAGAGACCGACGATCCACTTCGTTTCGCCCCATACGATGGGCGCCAGGGCTCCGGTGGCGATCACCGAAAGGGCCCACAGCCGCAGCAACAACCCGAGTGTGCGGGGCCGCCACAACGCCGCCCATCCTACGAGAATCCCGAAAACACCGTACGCCGCCTGTGTCACGGTCGCAATCACTTGCCCCGCGCCGGCCGCGTACCGCCATTCGTCGACGGCATTGATGCTGCCCAACGCACTCAGGGCGGCGATGACGACGGCGGGAATCACGACGCGCAGCGGTTTCATCGGCCCTCGTAGGCAATGCGGTACACGACACCAGCCTTGTCATCGGACACGAGCAAAGCACCATCGGGCATCACGAGCAGATCCACGGGCCTGCCCCAAGCGCTCCCGCCGCGCAGCCACCCCTTGGCGAACGGTTCGTACGCAACGGCACGCCCGTCCACAAGGCGCACCAGCGTGATCCGGTAACCAACGGGGATGACCCGGTTCCAGGACCCGTGCTCGGCGATGAAGATCTGCCCGCGATACTCCGCGGGGAACATCGTCCCCGTGTAGAAGCGCACTCCCAGCGCGGCGACGTGAGCGCCCAAGGCCTGCTCAGGCGGCACATACTCGGCGCAGCGATGTCCCGATCCAAAATCGGGATCGACGATCGTTCCGCCGTCACAGTAGGGGAAGCCGAAATGCAATCCCGCTCGCGGCGCGCGGTTCAACTCGTCGGGCG
>DATHDT010000227.1:0-2793 GCA_035318905.1 Gemmatimonadales bacterium
CCCGTGTTGCATCGCCTGTTCCAGACGGCGCTGCACGTCGGCGCGCGCATCCGCACGGAGACCGCCCTCGGCGCCGGAACGGCGTCGGCGGCCTCCGCCGCCGTTGCGGTCGCCGGCAAGATCTTCGGAGACTTGGCGGGACGCGCGGCCCTGATCCTTGGGGCGGGGGACATGGCGGAGCTGGCCGCGACGTGCCTCACCGCCGAGGGCGTGCAAGTGACCCTGGTGGCGAACCGCACCCATGAGCGCGCTCGTGCCATCGCGGAGCGGCTCGGCGCCCGCGCCCTCACGTTGGACGAGGCGTGGCCCCACTTCGGCACGACCGACATCGCCCTCTGCTCGACTGCCGCCCCCCACGCCGTCGTGACCTGGGAACGCGTAGGGGCCGTGATTCGGGGACGCCGGGGCCGGCCCCTCTGCATCCTCGATCTCGCGGTGCCGCGCGACGTCGATCCGGCGGTGGCCCAGCTCGAGAACGTTTTCCTCTACGACATCGACGACCTCCAGACCGTCGCCGCCCAGGCCACCGCGCGTCGCCACGAGGAGGTGCCGGCCGCGGAACGTATCGTGGAGGAGGAGACCGACCTCTTCTGGGCGTGGTACGGCGGGCTCGGTGTCGTGCCCGTGATCAAGGAATTCCGCAGCCGCATGGAAGCGCTCCGCGCGGCGGAGGTCGAGCGCGCGCTGCGCCACCTCGGCCACCTCCCTCCTGAGGATCGCGCCCGCGTGGAGCAGCTCAGCCAGGCGCTCATGAACAAGTTCCTGCACCAGCCCACCGTGGCGCTGAAGGCCGCCGCCGAAGAGGGCCGCGGCTACGGCCTGCTCGAGGCGCTGCGGCGGCTATTCGCCCTATGACGACTCGGGTGCTCGTCACCGGTGGGGCCGGATACATCGGCAGCATCGTCACCGAGCAGCTCCTCGCCCGGAACCGTCAGGTCGTCGTGCTCGATGATCTGAGCACCGGTCATCGCGAAGCGATCCCGGAGGGCGCGCAGTTCGTGCGTGGGGGGATCGGCGATCCCGCAGCGCTCAAAGAGATCTTCGCGGGGAGTCCGATCGAGGCCATCGTGCACCTCGCCGCGTTTGCGCTGGTCGAGGAGTCGGTGGCCAACCCCGACAAGTATCGAGCCAACAACGTCGCCGCGGCGCGTGTGTTGTTGGACGCGGCGGTAGCGATGGGAGTCCGACGCTTCGTGTTCTCGTCCTCGTGTACCGTGTACGGCGTGCCCAGGACCGTGCCCATCCCCGAGGACGCGCCCATGGCTCCGATGAGCCCCTACGGCGAGACCAAGCTCGAATTCGAGCGCGTACTCGGCGACTACGCAGCACGCCACAAGCTGTCATCCGTGAGTCTGCGCTACTTCAACGCCGCCGGAGCGAGCGCGCAGCGCGGTGAGGATCACGACCCCGAAAGCCACCTGATTCCCAACGTGCTCGCGGTCGCGTTGGGGAAACGCACCGCCGTGGACATCTTCGGGATCGATTATCCGACGCCCGATGGCACCGCGGTGCGTGACTACATTCACGTGGACGATCTCGCCGACGCGCACGTGCGCGCCCTCGACGTTCCGCCGAACGGCGCGATCGCACTGAACCTGGGAACCGGACAGGGCAGCTCGGTCCGGCAGGTCGTGGAGATGGCGCGGCGCGTTACGGGACACCCGATCCCGTCGAGCGATCGGCCGCGCCGGGCGGGCGACCCGCCGGCCTTGGTCGCCGCGCCGCAGCGGGCCGCCGCCGTGCTCGGGTGGCGTCCCCGTCGTTCGAGTCTCGACGAGATTCTCACAAGCGCGTGGCGCTGGCACCAGGCGCACCCGCGCGGGTACAGGACCTGACTCCGTGGAGGTAAGCGTGCTGCTACAGGTCGGACGGGCCGTCCCCACTACGCCGTGGCAGTTGGTGCTCACGTCGAGCCGCGAGACGCAGTTCGTCCTCGTCGTCCTCGCGGTGTTCTCCCTCGTCTCGTGGTACTTCATCGTCCTCAAGTGGTGGCAGTTCCGGCGCATGCGGCAACTCGCCGATCGCTTCACGGCCGAGCTCGAGAAAGCCCCGCGCCTCGAGGACGCATATCACGCGGCGATGCGCCTCCCGCCTTCACCCTATAATCGACTGCTCCGCGAGGGCATCCATTTCTTCTCGGAGCTGCGCCCCGGGAGTATGAAAGCCTCGGGGGGAGGGGCGAGCGGCGCCACCCCGGCACCACCGGTGGTGCTCACCATGACGCAGCTCGAGGCGTTGCGCATGGTGCTCGCCAAAGAAGTCGCCGCCGAGCGGGACGGCGCCGCGCGATTCATTCCGTGGCTCGCGACGTTCGGCTCGGTGAGCCCGCTGTTGGGGCTCCTCGGCACGGTGCTGGGCGTCATGGACGCGTTCATCGGGATCGCGGTCGGCGGATCGGGCAACATTTCCGCCGTCGCGCCGGGCGTCGCCGAGGCGCTGGTCACGACGGTCGCCGGGCTCGCGGTGGCCGTGCCCGCCGTCATCGCCTACAACATCTTCGTGAATCGGCTCGGCGTGTTCGCCGGTGAGCTCGAGGGCTTCGCGCAGGAGATCATCGCGACGCTGGCCCGGGAAGGACGGCTCTAATGGCCGGTCTCCTGGGAGGGGGCGGCGGGCTGCGCGGTCACGGGGAGTTGCCGCTCAACGCCGACATCAACGTCACCTCGCTCGTCGATGTGGCATTCGTGCTACTCATCATCTTCATGATCACGGCGCCGATCATGCAGGGGGGCGTGGACGTGCGGCTGCCGCGCGCGCAGGCCCGACCGCTCGATCCGAAGGAAGGCTTGATCG
>DATHDT010000228.1:0-4794 GCA_035318905.1 Gemmatimonadales bacterium
TCCACACCGTAGGCACCCGGCGTGACCGTCACGCCGTTCTCCTTCCGCAGGGATAGTTGCAAACGTTCCAGATGGTCGAGCCGCGGCCTATCGGTGGCACCGCCGCGTCCCGCCGCCGGTCCCACCCAGTAGCTCCAGTCAGACGGGAATCCCTGTGGCAGCAGCACGCCGCGGCCTGCGGTGAAAGCCGTGAGGGGCAGGGTCTGCTCGGTCCACGTGCTGTCCACCGGAAGCGCCGCACTCCAGGTCGTGCCATCGTCTTCCATCAGTGACACGTGAAGCACCTGGCGGGCGCCGAGGCCACGCAACCGCAGCCGGAGGCCATCGACCCCGGCGATCGTTTCCTGGCGCGCGTGGATCCGATCTTCGATAACAAGGGACGCTGTGTAATCAGCGGGGCTCCAGCCGCTCGCGTCGACGGGCAACTCGAGATGGAAGACCGGCTCGCCCGTCACCGGGGACATGACGACACGGAAGAGCCCGCGCCGACCCGCGTCGCCGATGCGCGTGAAGGTGAGGCGCGGAGCGTCGTCGCGCGGGGTGAAGAGGCGCAGCGGTGTTTGCGCGCCGACCACATCGACCTTCCACGAGCCGCGGCCGTAGTAGTCCCAGTCCGTCGGCTTGGCGCGCACGGCGTCCGGGAACGTGACGCTGGAGTCGCCGCGGAACAACGTGATCACGAATTCATAGGGGCCGTTGTGGAGGTTGGTGGAGGGGATCGAGGTGCTGTATTCGTATCCCGCGACATGCTGCATGGGGAAGCCGCGGTAGAACCCTCCCGCTGTCGGTTTGATGAACAGCGTAGCCGAGTCAGGCGGCACGGCGTCGACGACGCGTGCCCCCAACTCGACGTCCCGTCCCGCGAGGAGCTCGGGCGGGGCGAGCGATTGGACGGAGGGCGGAAGGGAGTCGGGCGGCGGCGCGTGGTATTCACGGGATATGCCAGTAACGTCCACTGGGCCCGCGCTGCTCAGAACGTAGACGCCTGGAGTGACGCTGAATTTGCCGGCCGCCGCGCGCGACGGCCCCGCGTTCCCGGCCGTGATCGGCTGCACCGTGAACGAGGCGCCCAGGTCCGGCAGCGCGAGCGTCATGGGCCAGGCGCGGCTGATCGCGCGGGTCACAATCTTGCCGGGGTTGGGCGCCTCGAACGGGTCGCGCACCGGCACCGCATCGGGATACACCTCGAGCCGCCAGACGCCCGGACGGACCCGGTCGAGGAAATGGATGCCCTCCCCGTCGTACGTCACCAGGGGGGACGATCCGTAGCCCGCGATGCGGCGTAGCGCGGCCAGGTCGCGAGGCCGCGACGACGTCGATCCTGCGTACAGGAACGCATCGCGCGCCACGAGCTCGCCGAGATTTGAATCGGCGGAAACACGGAAGTCGCCGAAGCGGGTGTTCTGTGGGTACGAGCCATACGATTGCAGCCGGGGCAGGCGACGCATCGCCTCGGCGGCGATGATGGCGCTCATCGCCTTGCGCGGTGTGTAGACGAGATTCAGGTAGTGCGTCTGCCAACCCAGGTTGCGCGACGCGGTCCCCTGCATGTCGTAGGCGAACATCGCGGCGAACTGCGCACCCACAGTGCGCATCGTGCGCGCCATCGCGGGATACATCGTGCCGGTGCGCAGATCGGGGCTGTCGAACTCGTACACGATGCGCGGCAAACGCGCCAAGTCCCCGCTCATGGCGGGGAACGAGTCGACCGAGCGCAGATAGTTGCCCGCCAGCTCGTGACCGGAGTTCAGCCCCGTTGGGTACCACCCGAACGTCAGGCCCTGCGCGCGGCTCTTGCGGATTGCCTCACCGATCCGGAAGTCCTGACTGATGTTGTAGAAGATGAGCTTGGTACATCCGGTGCTGCGCACGGCGTCGGTGAGCGTATTGATGTAGCGGATGGAGCCTGGCAAGTCGTCGGGGTGATGCCAGGGCTCGTTCACCAGCTCGATGAAGAGGATCGCGGGTTCGTCCTTGAGCGCGACGTGGGTATAGCGGTTGACATGATTCAGGATCTGCTTCAGGTAGTTCACTTGCGCCGCGATCGCCGCCGAGTCGGTGCCCATCTTGCCCTTGCCGAAGCGCCGGCCGAATCCAGGTGGCGACGTGTCCTGCAAGGCGTCGGGCCAGTTCGAGCCATAGAGCTGGATCGGGCTGAACAGCATGTAAATGCCGCGCTCACGCGCCCGCGCGATCAGGTAGTCCTGCAAGTCGAGGTGATCGTTGTCGATCAGATTGCCGGCACTGTCCGATGCTTCCCAGTCGCCCCAGAACGTCAGCCGCAGCCCGTCCCAACCCATGCGCGCGAACTGCGCCATGTCCTCGTCGATCATCTTCTTGCGATCGAGGTGCAGATAGCCGGCGGCGCGGTAATCCGAGGCCGTCGGCAGCACGTAGTTGGCGCCGAAGAGGGCAACTTCCTGCCGGTTGCCGGTCCAGCGAACCACGCCCGCCTTGTCGATGTAGACAGACTGGGCTTGCAGCGCGAGCAGCGCGGCGAGGATCATCGGTGCAGCTCGAGAATCAGGCTCTGGCGCGGCCCGAGCCGGCCAGGCAATGGGACATAGCCGTGGATTCTTCCGTCTCGGCGCACGACGAGAGGGGCTCCACGCGGGCCGCCGAGCAGGTTCCGCGCTCCGTATCGCCCCGCCGTCAGCACGCTGTCACGCGAGGTGACGGGGATGCGCGACACGGCGGTGGCGCCCAGATTCGCCACGACGAGCACGGCGTGTTTGCCGTCCTCGCCGCGCCGCAGGTAGGCGACGACTTGCCCGTTACCGGCAGTGAGAGGCACGAGCGTCCCCACGGCGAGCGCGTCGTTCGAGCGGCGCAGGTGGATCAGGCGGCGATACAGGTTCAGGAGCGAGCGGGGATTGGTATCCTGCGCCGCGACGGTCGTCGTGAGGGAGTCGGGTTGGGCGCTCGACCAGGCCGTGCCGGAGGTGAACCCCAATCCCGGGCGCGCGCTCCACTGCATCGGCGTGCGCAAACGGGGATCGGGCTTGTTGCCCGTCATGCCGATCTCCTCGCCATAGTAGACGAACGGCAGACCGGGCAGGGTGAGCAGGAGCGTCGCCGCGAGCTTCGCGCGAGCCATGTCCTTGCCGAGGAGGTTGAATGAACGCGTGCCGTCATGGTTGCTCAGGAACGGCGACCAGCGGTACGGCGGCAGCGTGTCTTGCAGGCGCAGGAACCCGCTCAACAATCCGGCTCCCGAGCCGGTGCGGACCGCCGAGATGAGCGAATCGGCGAGCTCGAACCCGAAGTACGACGTGAGTTGGTCCGGATAGTAGGGCATCACCATGTCGATGTTGCCCCAGGCTTCGCCGACGGTGTACGCGTCGGGCTTCACGCTGCGGAGGTGCGCGGCGTACTCGCGCAGATAGGCGTGGGTCCCGGGGCACCCTTGGAGGCACGTCCCTTCCTCGAGCAGGTACGGAATCGCATCGAGGCGGAACCCGTCGACATCCATGTCGCGGAGCCAGAAGGTCGCGATCTTTTTCGCTTCGTCGCGCACGGCCTGCGTTTCGTAGTTGAGATCGGGCATGCCCGACCAAAAGACGCCGTAGTAGTACTCATCCCGCACCGGCGACTTGCGCCACGCATCCGTGCCCCAGGGTCCCTTGCCGAGCGCGGTCGGGGACCAGCGGTACCACGAGCGGTACGGCGACGCGGTGTCGCGCAGCGCGGCCTGGAAGGAGGGGTGCTCGCTCGAGGCGTGATTCAGGACCATGTCGACGAGCACGGCGATGCCGCGGCGGTGCGCTTCGACCATCAGGCGTTTGAAGTCGTCGTTGGTGCCGTACGCCGGTTCGACGCGATAGTAGTCGCTCACGTCGTACCCATGGTAGCTGGGCGACGCCGCGACCGGCATCAGCCAGATGCAGGTGGCGCCGAGGCCTTTGACGTAATCGAGCTTCTGAATCAGGCCGTTCAAATCGCCGACGCCGTCGCCGTTGGAGTCGTAGAACGAGCGCACGAAGATCTCGTAGCACACGCCGCCGCGCGTCCACGCCGGCGGTTCCTGAAACAGCCACTCATACGCTGCCGGAAACTCGCGACGCCAAAACCATTCGGCGTGCTTCCCGTCGGGCCGCAAGGCGGCCTGCACGGTGAACCCAGCGGCCTCGAGCGTGTCGACCATGCGCTGGTGGTCCTGGGCGTACACCTCGGGTGTGTCGCCCTCCTGTCCGCCCGTCACGATGTAGATGCGCGTTCCGGGACGAGGGTGCGCCCGCCGCGCCAGCGCATAGATCTCCGGCGCGACCCAGAACGCGGGCGAGAACACCCCCACACGGCCGAACACGTCGGGGTACTTGAGCGCGGCGTAGAGCGAGATGAGCCCGCCCATGCTCGAGCCGGCGACGCCGGTGTGCAGGCGGTCGGGGAGGGTCCGGTAATGCCGATCGACGTAGGGCTTGAGCGTCTGCGCCAGGAAATCGACGTAGGCGTCGCCCTGACCGCCGCCGTACTTCTGGTTCACCCACGGCGAGTATTCGTCGAAGCGACGCTGTCCACCGTGATCGACGGCGACGACGATCGCGTTGTCGACGCCGAGGGCGTTGAGACTGTCGAGCGTCTCATCGACGCCCCACTCACCCGCAAAGCTCGTCCGTGCATCGAACACGTTTTGCCCGTCGTGCATGTAGAGCACGGGATAGCGGCGTGCGGAGATCGCGTACCCAGGCGGTAGGTAGATCCACACCCGCCGCGTGCGACCGAGCTGCGGGATCGCGAAGCTGTCGTTCACGATCGAGACCGACGCAGTGGCGCTGGCAGGCCGGGGCCGCGGCG
>DATHDT010000229.1:0-6537 GCA_035318905.1 Gemmatimonadales bacterium
TCCATACCTCTTTGCAGGTCGGACAGAGCTTCCGCATCAGGCGCTGGGCGATCACGCCGCGCAACGCCGCCGCGATCTTGTAGGCCTCGACCCCGATGTCGACGAGCCGCGTGACCGCGTTGGCGGCGTCGTTCGTGTGCAGCGTCGACAGCACGAGGTGGCCCGTGAGGGACGCCTGCACAGCGATCTGCGCGGTCTCCTTGTCGCGGATTTCGCCGACCAGGATGACGTTCGGATCCTGGCGCAGAATCGAGCGCAGCGCCGACCCGAACGTCAGCCCCGCCTTCTCCTGCACTTGGACTTGTACGATCCCCTGCATTCGGTATTCCACCGGGTCCTCGACCGTCACGATATTCACACCCTCGGTCTTGATCTGGTTGATCATCGAATAGAGGGTGGTGGTCTTGCCGGACCCGGTGGGACCGGTGACGAGGATGACCCCTTCCTTGTTCGCCAGCAGCTGGTTGATCGACTCGGTCTCACCAGGATTGAACCCGAGGGATTCGAGCGTCTTGACCGTCGCCCGGGAATCGAGGATGCGGATGACGACCTTCTCGCCCTGGGCCGCGGGGAGGGTCGACACGCGCAGGTCGATCGGCTGGCCGTTCACCGCCACGCGCGCACGGCCGTCCTGCGGTCGCATCCGGTCGGCGATGTCGAGCGACGACATGATCTTGATGCGCGAGATGAGCGGCAACCCGGCATTGCGCGGGATCTTCATCACCTGGCGCAGCACGCCGTCGATGCGGTAGCGGACCGCCACGCCGCCCTCTTCGGGCTCGATATGGATGTCGCTCGACCGCGAGAGGATGCCCTCAGAGATGATCAGATCGACGAGCCGCACCACGGGGCGCTGGCTGGCTTCTTCTTCGGAGATGGTCAGCTCTTCCGGGGGGGCATCTTTGAGCGTCGTCAGCACCTCCGAATCGCCCATGCCCTCGAGCAGCTTGTCCAACGCCTTCTCGGGCCGGTACATCTCGTCCAGCTTCTCGGCGATCTTCGAGGGCGCCAGCAGCAACATGCGAATCTCGCGCGCCGTGGCGAAGGCCAGCGCCTTCTCGGCGTCCAGGTCGAATGGGTTCGCGGTGGCGAGCTCGAGGAACGAATCGGTCAGACGGATGGGCAGGATGCGGTAGCGACGCGCGAGCTGCTCCGGAACCCCTTCCTTCACCTGGGCATCGATCTGCGAGACGTCAGCGATCTTCAGGCGGAAGCGGGTCGAGAGTTTTCCGAGGATCTGCTCGTCGGTTGCCACTTTCTGCGCGACGAGCATCTCCCACATCGTGCGCCCGGACTCAGCCTTCGCCCGCAGCTCGGTCAAGAGCTCCGGCGTGACGAGGCCCTCCAGGGACTGGGCCAGCCACTCATCTGGGAACTGGGTTACCGGCATGTGGTGTCTCGAAACCTAGCCCCGGAGCGCCTAGGCGCCTAGACGCCTAGACGCCTAGGCCCCTAGTCTTTCACAGGATATCCCAAAAATCGCGCGTGACGTCGAACGCGACGCGGGCGCGGTGGCTCTGCACGCCGTAGCCCACATCGAGGCGGAACACACCGAGCCACTCGAGCCCCAGGCCGAGCGTCACGCGCGGCCCGCTCCCCGGAGTCGCCTGCCACGACGTCCCGGCCATGGGGCGATCGCTCCAACCGGCCGCGGCGTAGGGAGCGAGCGTGATCGTCCCCGGCGTGCGCGCGTAGGGCCCGGCGGCCATGCGCACGAACGGCACCGGGGCACGCCACTCGAGATGGACCAGCGCCGCGCGCCGTCCACCCCACTCGCGGAAGTCGTCGCCGAGTAGCGTCCCACGCCCGCCTAGCACGAAGGCACGATGCGGCGGCAGATCGTTGTCCGCGGCACCGCCCTGCAACCGCACGAGCACCCGGCTGCCGCCGGCGGGCACGAGCAGGTGCCCCGTCGCCGCGACCCGGACATACTGCGACCCGCCATCCCGGCGCCCGGTTTCGACGGAGACCTCAGCCGCGAGATCGCGGCGCACGGCAAACCCCTCGCTGCGACGTCGCAACGTGAGCGAGAAGACCGAGAAGTCGCCGTCCTGTACGGCGGGATTGGGGCGGAAGGTCCCGGTCGCGGGGCGCGCCCGGACGGGCAGCGAGCCGACGCGCTCCCGCGCAGCCGTGGCACGCCACTCGCCCCGCGTGCCGCGCCCGCCGTGCAGCGTCGCGCGCACGCCAGTCGCGAGGTAGTAGTCACCGTAGTCGTCCGCGAACTCCTGCGACCCGATGGAGTTCAAGAGCGGTGCGATGACGGGGATGTCGGCGATGTCGCGCACCTGGCGGTAGCCGGCCAGCTCCATCGCCGTTCCTCCCCCCACCGCGAGGGCGATGCCGCCGGTGACGCGCCGGTCGGCGAAGCCGTAGGCGCCAAGCGCGCGCGCTTCGAGCTGATCGCCGGGGACGCGCCAGACCACGCCGGCGCCGGCCGCCAGGCCCTGCACGCGGTTCGCCCGCAGCACGTCGCTGAACGCCCGCACGCCGAGGCGCTGGGCGCGGAGGCCGGAGAGGGCGCGCCGGCCCGCGATGCGCGAGACTTCAGACCGCACGGCCTCGAGGTCGCCCTGGCGTACCGGCTCGGCGATATCCTGAATCGCCGCGGCGAGGGGCCCCGTCCAGGGGAAGGAGTCGCGCTGCGGCTTCGGCACCGCGACGATCTCCTCGCCCGCGAACCAGCTGTCGACGAGCCCGTTGTTGAACACATAGCTGTCGATCTCCCAACGCCCGCGGATGATGCCCCGCGCGGGGATGTCGAGCCAGGTGGCGCGGCGCCGGATCTCGACCTCCTGGCGGTAGGGGAGCCAGAAACGGCCCTCCCACAGGGCATTGTCGAGCACGATGCTCACGTCCTCGATCTGCGGATCGAGATACGCGTGCGGTGTGAAGTTGAAGGCCAGTCGCACAAGGTCTGCCGTCTCGGCATCGACGAACAGCGTACCCACGAGCCGTGGCTGGCTGAAGTCCTTGGGACGCACGCGCAGCGCCACGACGCGCACCGCGCGCTGCGGCAACACCAGGGTCACCGTGTCGCCCAGCGCGAAGTCGTACAGGTCGGTGCCGCCGGGCGCGAGGGGGTGCGGCACATCCCGCACCTCGTCGCCCTCGCCCAGGCGGACGACGCGCCCGAAATTGTTCTGGACGATGCCGAGGTGGTCGCGGTGATAGTTGATGTCGGTGGGCAACTCGGCGCGGTCGCGCCAGCCGACGATGCGCTGCTTGCTGAGCTGCGGCGCCTTCCAGTACACTTCCAGCTCGAGCTGGTCGGCCTTCACGAGGCGGGGCGGCTCGGTCAGCCCTTCCCCGAACTGCCCGAGGAAGAAGAGAAACCCGTGAGCCAGGGCCTTGTAGTCGCGCAGCGCCGTGTCACTCGCCGTGCGGTCCCGCCGCTCGATGGCCTGGCGTGCCAGCGCGAGCGCGGCGTCGCTGTTCCATTCTTGGGCCGACACGAGTCCAAGAGGAACGACGAGGGCGACCAGGACGGGCAGCACCGTACGCATCGGACCGAAATCTAATGAGCGCACCCTCCTCCGACCGCCGGGCCGAGTTCCTCGCCCGCGCCCAGCGTGGCGGCATGGTACCCGTGGTACGCGAGGTGGTGCTCGACGCCGACACCCCTGTGGCGGCGTTCGCGAAAATCGCGCGCCCGCCCTTTGCGTTCCTGCTTGAATCGCTGGTGGGTGGCGAGCGGTGGGCGCGCTTCACGTTCCTGGGTACCGAACCGCGCGAGGTGTGGCGCTATCGCGGCACGCAGGTCGAGCGCTGGACACCGACAACGGGGTGGGCGGGCGCCGGCGAGTCGCCGGACCCCGTCGGGCATCTGGCAACACGCCTTCGCGCAATGCCGACGATTCAGGTCCCGGGCCTCCCGCGGTTCACGGGCGGGGCCGTGGGCTACTGGGGCTACGATCTCGTGCGCTCGATCGAGCGCCTCCCCTCGCCGCCCCCCGACACGCTCGGCGTGCCCGACGCGGTGCTGATGATCGCGGACTCGCTCGTCATTCTCGACAACCTGTTCGGTCGCGCGATCGTGCTCGCCAACGTCGAGGTGCCGCCGAGCACCACGGCCGCACAGCGCGTCCGCCTCTACGACGCGGCCGAGGAGCGCCTCGACGCGCTCGTCGAGCGGCTCGCGGCGACGCACACGCTCGCGCCCCTCAGTCTCGATGGCGCCGCGGCGCCGCTGCGCACCGAGTCGCGCTACCCGCGGGCCGACTTCGAGCGGGACGTGTCGCGGATCGGCGCGTACATCGCGGCTGGTGACACGTTCCAGACCGTGCTGTCGCGCCGCCAGGAAGTGCCGGGTGCCGTCGATCCCCTGCGCCTGTACCGCTACCTCCGCGCCCTGAACCCGGCTCCCTACCTCTTCTATCTGGCGCTCGACGACCTGACGCTGGTCGGCAGCTCACCTGAGGTGCTGGTGCGCGTCGAGGGCGATGAGGTGACGGTCCGGCCGATCGCGGGCACGCGGCCACGCGGCGCGACCCCAGAGGAGGACGAGGCGCTCGCGGCCGACCTGCGGGCCGACACCAAGGAGCTGGCGGAGCATCGCATGCTCGTCGACTTGGGCCGTAACGACGTCGGCCGCATCGCGCAGTACGGATCGGTGCGCGTGACCGACGAGCTCACGATCGAGCGGTATTCGCACGTGCAGCACCTGGTGAGCGAGGTCCGCGGGCGGTTGCGCCCCGGCTACGACGCGCTCGACGTCTTTCGCGCGTGTTTTCCGGCGGGCACCGTGACGGGCGCGCCGAAGGTCCGCGCGATGGAGATCATCGACGAGCTCGAGCCGGAGCGGCGCGGGCCCTACGCGGGGGCCGTGGGGTACGTGGGCTGGGGCGCCACCAGCCTCGACACGGCGATCACGATCCGCTCGGCGCTCGTGCTCAAGGACCGCGTGGTCGTGCAAGCAGGCGCAGGCATTGTGGCAGATTCCGATCCCGGCCGGGAGTTCGAAGAGTCGGAGGCCAAAGCCCGCGCCGTGCTCCGAGCACTCGCCCTGGCCAAAGCAGGGGACTGAGTTTGCGCTATATTTTTGCCCGTGTTTAAGCTGATCAGCACCGCCGGCGATCAGTCGATCGACCTCCAGCTCGGGCGCACGGTGGTTGTCGGGCGCGCGGTGACGAGCGACATCCCCATCTACGACCCCACCATCTCCCGGCGCCACGCCGAGGTCTCACTCGGCGAGAACGGCGTCCTGGTGAAGGATCTCGGCTCCTCGAACGGCACGTTCCTGAACGGCGCCAAGATCGCCGAGGCCGAAGCGGGCCCCAACGACGTCGTCACGTTTGGGAAAGTGGCCTTCCGGGTGAAGGAAGTGACGGCCCCCGCCCCGCGGCCGCAGGTCGTCCCGACGCCGGCGGACTTCACAAACCCCAGGGCGCCGGTCCCCGGCGGCACGATCGTCCGCCAGCTGCCCGTGAGCGGGGGCGTGCCCGCGATCGTCATCGACCAGCCGCAGGCCGGCGGAGCGTCGCACCTCAAAGTCAAGGCGCAGACGCTCGAAGAGCGCCGTGAAAAGAAGCTCTCGTTGCTGCTCGAGGTGTCGAAAGAACTGTCGAAGCAGCAGGAGCTCGACCGCCTGCTCGACAAGGTGGTCGACTTCACGTTCCAGATCATGAACGTCGACCGCGTGTCGATCCTGCTGCTCGACCCGAAATCGAACGAGCTGATCCCCCGGATCTCGAAGAGCCGCTCGGGCGACGCCAGCGCCGCGAAGCACGTGCCGCAGTCGATCGCCCGCAAGGCGGTCGAGGAGCGGGTCGCGATCCTCTCCGACAACGCCGCCGCGGACGAGCGCTTCAAGGGCAAGTCGATCCTCATCCAGAGCGTCCGCAGCGCGATGTGCACGCCGCTGATGGGATCGGACCAGAAGGTCCTGGGCATCCTCTACGTCGACAACCTCACCGCCACCCACTCGTTCGCCGACGAAGACCTCGAGTTCCTGATCGCATTCGGCGGGTTGACGGCGGTCGCCATCGAGAACTCGCAGCTCTCCGAGCGGATCCGCCGCGAGGCGCTGGTGCGCTCGAATTACGAGCGCTACTTCTCGCCGAACATCGCGTCGGTCATCGCCGAGCAGCAGGACGCCGGCAAGCTGCCCAGCAAGAAACAACCCGTGGTGATCTTCTTCTCCGACATTCGCGGCTTCACGCCGATGTCCGAGGACATGAGTCCGGACGACATTGCGACGTTGCTCTCCGAGTACTTCACCGAGATGGTCGAGATCGTGTTCGAGCATTCGGGGACGCTCGACAAATTCATGGGCGATGCGATCATGGCCCTGTGGGGCGCGCCGATCGTCCACGCCGACGACGCCGATCGCGCGATGCAGTGCGCCCTGGATCAGCTTGCCATCCTGGAAAAGATGAATGTGAAGTGGAAGGAACAGGGTCGCCCACCGGTCGCGATCGGCATCGGCATCAATTTCGGCGAGGTGTTCGCGGGCAACATCGGGTCCGATCGCCGGCTCGAGTACACCGTGATCGGCGACGCCGTGAATACCGCGAGTCGCCTCTGCTCGTCGGCGGG
>DATHDT010000230.1:0-2353 GCA_035318905.1 Gemmatimonadales bacterium
AGTCTTCCTTCTGCCCGAACAACGCCATGTTACTCGAATGCCCCGGTGCAATCTTCGCTTCCGGGTGAATGAAGTGCACGGCATGATTCACAGCGATACAAGCCTCGGCGACCCCCGTGGCAATCAGCTTGAGCTTTCCGGGATACGCCGTGATATCCCCGGCGGCGAAGATGCCCGGGATGTTGGTCTCCATCATCTGGGAGACTTTGATGTCGCCCTTATCGATGTCCAGCCCCCATTCGGCGATCGCCCCTAGCGACGAGATAAAGCCGAGCTGCGGGATCACGCAGTCCATCCCCAGCGTCTCTTCTTCCTTAGTCTTGTTGTTGTGGATCGTGACCCCTTCGATGTGCTTCCCGCCCGTGATCGCCTTCACTTCCCAGAACGTGCGCAGCTCCATCTTGCCCGCCGCGCACAGCCCATTGACCTGATCGACGGTGGCCTGATGGGCGCGGAAGCCGTCGCGGCGGTGGATCATCACGATCGACTTCGCTATGCCCTGCAGGTTCACGGCCCAATCAAAGGCCGAGTCGCCGCCGCCCACGATCAGCACCCGTTTTCCCGTGAATTCCTTGGGGTTCAGGACTCGGTCGAAGAGCCCTTTGCCGAGCCATTGATCCGCATCCTTTAGGGGGAGCTTGCGGGGTGTGAACGCGCCGATCCCGCCGGCGATGAGCAGCGTCCGGCCCGTGTACTCTCCCGCATCGGTGATCACCGTGAAGAGCGCCTTGCCGTTTTCCGGGTCTTTGCCCAGGCGCAGGCCGATCACCTTTTGTCCCAGGTGGACCGGCGCCTTCCATTGGAGCCCCTGCTCGGCCATGCCTTTCACCAGGTCTTTGGCGAGAACCTTGGGGAAGCCAGCGACGTCGAAGATGTATTTCTCGGGATAGAGGGCGGTGAGCTGGCCGCCGACCTGATCGAGGTTGTCGATCAGCCGGTGTGACGCGCCCCTCATCCCGGCGTAGAAGGCGGCAAAGAGGCCCGTCGGGCCGGCGCCGATTATGGTGATATCTTTTACGTCGCTCATGGCGCGAATTTACACTAAGACGGGCGATGATGGCGAAACGGGGCTCTTCGGCGGGAGCCGGGTGCCCAAGGACGACGCGCGGGTCACAGCGTATGGCGAGGTCGACGAGCTGAACGCCGCCGTCGGCTTCGCGGCGTCGCTCGAGCCGGAGAGCCTCGACGCCGCGTTTCTCCAAACGATTCAGCGCGATCTCTTCACGATCGGGGCGGAGCTGGCCAAGGCCCCGAGCGAGCCGCGGATCGGCGAGCCGCAGATCGGCATGCTCGAGCACATGATCGACGGTCACGAAGCGAAGCTCGAGCCCCTCAAGAACTTCATCCTCCCGGGCGGCACCCCCAAGGCAGCGGCCTTTCACCTCGCACGAACGGTTTGTCGGCGGGCTGAACGGGCGGTGGTCTCACTGGTACGCGAACAGAAGATCAGCCCCTCCATCGTGAAGTACCTGAACCGGCTCTCGGACCTGCTGTTCGTGCTGGCGCGGGCGACGAACGCGCGGGCCGGCCGTCCCGACGTCACGTGGTGACGATCCGCGTCCCGCTGCACGAGCAGCGCGACGCCTCATACGACATAGCCATTGGCCATGGGCTGTTGGCTGAGTTACCGGCGCTGCTTCAGAAGCACTGCCCGGCGGTGGCCTACGCCGTAGTCACCGATTCACACGTAGCGAAGCTCTACGGTGATGAAGTCGTCAAACGGGTGTCGAGTACCGGACCTCGCGCCGAATTGTTCACGTTCCCTGCCGGGGAGTGGAACAAGACCCGCGAGACGTGGGCGTCGCTGTCGGACCGAATGCTCGCAGCACATTTCGGGCGCGACTGCGCCGTCATCGCGCTGGGCGGTGGGGTGGTGGGGGATCTCGCAGGCTTCCTGGCAGCGACCTACTTGCGGGGCGTCCCGCATGTCCAGGTCCCGACCTCCCTGCTCGCGATGATCGATTCTTCCATAGGTGGGAAGACTGGCGTCGACGTCCCTGCCGGCAAAAACCTGCTCGGTGCCTTCCATCAGCCGCGGGTGGTCCTGGCGGACCTGACGCTCCTAACCTCGCTCCCATCGGTGCAGCTCTCGGCGGGGCTCGCCGAGGCCGTGAAGCACGGGGCGATCGCGGACGCCGCGTACTTCGCGTTTCTCGAGAGCGACCACGCCGCGATTCTGGCCAAAGACGGGCCGGCGCTCGAGCGCGTGGTGCAGCGCTCGGTCGAGATCAAGGCGGCGGTCGTGGCCGAGGACGAGCGGGAGGCGGGGCGGCGGGCGATTCTGAATTTCGGGCATACGATCGGCCACGCGATCGAGGCGACGAGCAAGTTCGAGGTGCTGCACGGGGAGGCG
>DATHDT010000231.1:0-2052 GCA_035318905.1 Gemmatimonadales bacterium
CCGAACAGATCGTCGTCAGAGGCTTGCGCAAGCAGTTCCCGAAAGTCCTCGCGGTCGCCGGCGTCGACCTCACTGTCGCCGCCGGCGAGGTCTTCGGCCTCCTCGGTCCGAACGGTGCCGGAAAGACCACGACACTGGAAATGATCGAGGGGCTCACCCGGCCCGATGCCGGCGAGATCTCGATCCGCGGGCTGAACTGGAACCAGAATGCCCACGATATCCGCTCGCTGATCGGCGTCCAGCTGCAGGCGACGAGTCTCTACAACAAGATCACGCCGCGCGAGGCGCTCGATCTCTTCGGTGGCTACTACCCGAAGCGGCGCGGCACCGACGAGCTCCTGCGGCTCGTGCAACTCGAAGACAAAGCCGACGCATACCACGTCACCCTCTCCGGCGGACAGGCACAGCGCCTCGCCCTCGCGCTGGCCCTGGTCAACGATCCCGAAGTCGTCTTCCTGGACGAGCCGACCGCCGGGCTCGATCCGCAGGGTCGCCGCTCACTCTGGGAAGTCGTCCGGGCGATGAAAGGCGAGGGCCGCACCGTCGTTCTCACCACGCACTACATGGACGAGGCGGAGTCGCTCTGCGATCGCCTCGCCATCCTCGATCACGGCACCATTCTCCGCTCCGGCACACCGGCCGAGCTCATCGCCTCCCTCGGCATCCCCAGCGTGGTCGAGCTTACGTTCGACGGCCCCGCTCCCGATCCGCGCTCACTGGCGAGCCGCCTCGGCAGCGCCGTCGAGGCGCGCGGCGACGTCTGGGAGATTCCGACGACCGACCCGAAGACGCTGCTGCCGCGGCTCTTCGCGGCGATCGAGAGCGAGCAGCTCGACTACCAGCAGGTGCACGTCCGCCGCGCAACGCTCGAGGATGTGTTTCTGCAACTGACCGGACGCAGCCTGCGGGAGTGAATCGAATGGAAACGACTGCCTTCCCCAACCCGTTTGCGCTCCTCTGGCGTCAGTTCAAGATCGAGTGGCGGCTTTACGTGCGCGATCGCGCCGCCATGTTCTGGACGTTCCTCTTTCCCCTGCTGATGCTCTTCGGCTTCGGCGTGATCTTCCGTTCCGGCGGCCCGCCGGCGTTGACGCTGGTGCGCATCGCCCCGGCGCACGAGACGGCGCGCGATCAGGCGTTCCTCAAGGCCCTACAGGAAGGGCGGCTCAAAGTCGTGACGCTCGATGCGAAGCAGGCCGAGGAGCGGTGGAAGAAGGGGGAGACGACGGCGCAGCTGGAAAGCGTGGGCGATGGATACCGGCTCCATCTCAACAGCTACCTCCTCGCGCAGGGACAGGTCGTTGCGCTCGCCGCCAGTCAGGCGTTCCTCGTGGCGCAGGCACGGGTCCGTGGCGTAGCGGAGCCGGAGCGGATTCCGATGGTCATCGAAAGCCCGGGACATGCGCATTCGACGAACTACGCGGCGTTCCTCGTTCCCGGTCTGGTCGGGCTGAATCTCCTCAGTACCGGTCTCTTTGCCGTCGGCATGGTGACGGTGGCGTATCGCGAGAAGGGGAAGTACCGCCGGCTCGCCGTGACACCGCTCCCGAAATGGGTTTTCCTGAGCGGACAGATCCTGCAGCGCGTGACGTCTGTGCTGCTGCAGACTGCGTTGTTGCTGCTCGCCGCATGGCTCGGCTTCAACATCAAAAACGAGGGCTCGTACCTCGTCTTCACCGCCCTGGTCATCTTCGGGACCGCCACGTTCATTGCGATGGGCTTCGCCCTCTCGAGCTTCGCCTCGACGGTCGAAACGTACGGCGCAGTCTCGAACCTCGCGTTCTTTCCGATGATGCTGCTCTCGGGCGTTTACTTTCGCCTGGACAACGCCCCGCAATGGATCCAGAAGGCGGTTCTGATCCTTCCGCTCTCACCGTTCCTCCGCGCCCTCCGCGCGGTCTACAACGACGGCGCCACGCTGCAAGGTCACGCCTCCGGCCTGGCGATCCTCGCCGCCTGGGCCGCGCTGTCGTTCCTGTTCGCGGTGAAGCGGTTCCGGTGGGTTTGATAACGTTCGGCAGGCATCGCAACGAGGAGGCTTCTCATGAATCG
>DATHDT010000232.1:0-10978 GCA_035318905.1 Gemmatimonadales bacterium
CCGAGAGATCGAGCACGGTCAAGTCCGCGCGTTTCCCCACTTCGATCGAGCCGATCTCCGCTTCGAGGCCGAGGGCGCGCGCCCCGCCGAGCGTGGCGAGCTCGAGTACCTGGGCCGCGGGCAGCGACTCGGGTCCGAGGCGCGGTTTCTGAATCAGGGCGGCGGTACGCATCTCCTCAAAAGCATCCAATCGATTGTTGCATGGCGCGCCGTCCGCACCGATCGCCACGTGGCACCCCGCCGCCAGCATCTCCGGGATCGGCGCGACCCCGCTGCCCAGCTTCAGGTTCGAGCTGGGGCAATGCACGACGTTGGTCTTCTGACGCGCCAGGCGGGCGATGCCTTCGCCGTCCACCCAGACACAGTGCGCCAGTGCCGCGCGGGGACCCGAAATGCCGACCGAGTCGAGATAGCTCAACTCGTCGTTCCCGGTGTCCCGTTTGACCATTTGCAACTCAAGGGGCGTCTCGGCGGCGTGCGTGTGGATCACGGCGCCGGCTCGCTCCGCCAGGTCGCTCACCGCTCGCAGCAGCGGCCCCGTGCAGCTCGGCACGAACCGCGGCGCAAAACAGTAGCGCAGGCGGCCGTTCGCGGCGCCGTGCCACTTCGAGCACAGGTCCGCGCTCTCCTGCAACGCCCGCTCGGTGGGTTCGCGCAACGACGCGGGATTCGATGCGGCATCCATCAGGCACTTCCCCGCCGTCGCGCGCAGGCCGATCGATGCGAGCGCCTCGAACGCGGCCCCGGTGTGGCGCACCGTCTCCATGTCGAGGATCGCCGTCGTGCCGCCGAGCAGCAGCTCCGCCGCGCCAAGCATCGCGGACCAGTAGACCGACTCCTCGGTGTGCGCCGCTTCGAGGGGCCAGATGCGCTTGGCGAGCCACGCTTCGAGCGCGAGATCGTCCGCGAGGCCGCGGAACAGCGTCTGGCAGAGGTGAATGTGCGCCTGAATGAGTCCGGGGAGGACGACCAGACCTTTGCAGTCTATCACGGTGGCGGCCGTCCGGCCGACCGACCGTCCGACCGTCTTGATCACGCCATCCCGCACCGTCACGTCGGCGTCGATCACCCGCCGCTCGCGGTCCATCGTGACGATGCGGCCGCCCTTCAGGACGAGGGGGCGCACGCCGCTATGTCGTGATCCGCGGCCGCGCGGAGGTCGTATCGTTCGGCAAGTCGAAGTAGCTGCGCACTTCTTCCAAGAGTTCGTCGTCGGCGTAGACGCCGGCGAGGATCCGCTCGGTACCCCCGGGCTCGATGATCACGTAGCCGAAGGGATAGTCGAGGCCGGAGAGCAGAATCGTGCGCTGCTTGTGGTTCGGCAGCGCGACGAACACGGTGTCGGCGTTCGTCGGCAGCAACTTGATGCCGTAGCGCTCGAGCACCGGCGCGACCTTCCCCGTGTACTCCGTCATGTCGTCGAGGGCGGCCGCCTGGTCGTCGGGTGGAAAAGAGTCGGCCGCCGGGAGCCAGAACACGAGGACCGTGGGACCCGTCACCACACGCGGCGCGAGCAGTACGCTGTCCGCCGAATCGCGCGGCGCGAGACCGGCACCGAGGTCCAGCGTGTCGGGCGGGCGCGTATCCGTGGCCGCGCGCGACCCCTTGTTGCAGGCGGCCAAGCACGTCAGGGCCAGCGCGACCAGCATTGCTCCCCGCATGGCGGAGAATATACTCCACATCATGAGCGACGCTGATCGACCCCCCGTCAAACGCCACCACTGGATCGTACGATTCACGCACTGGGCGACGTTCGTGTTGTTGATAGGGATGGTCACGAGCGGGCTCCAGATCTACGGCGCGTACGCGAAGTTCGGCGAGCGCGGCGGGCCCTACTACGTGAATCCGTTCCAGGATACGGCGTTTCCTGGTGCCGTCCGCCTCGGCGGCTGGCTCGCCGGGGGGCTCAACTGGCACTTCGCGTTAATGTGGGCGCTGGTCGGCGTCGGGCTGTTGTATCTCTGCTACATGGTGGCGAGCGGCGAGTGGCGGTCCTTACTCTTCAGACGGCGCGACGTCCGCGGCGCGATCCAGATGCAGCAGTATTACCTGCGGCTACGCAAGGATCACCCGCCCCAAGGCAAGCACAATCCGCTCCAGAAGCTCGCCTACACGTTCATTGTGGTCCTGGGAGTGCTGGCAGTGCTCACCGGGATCGCGATCTACAAGCCCGTGCAGTTCTCCTGGCTCACCGCCCTGTTCGGTGGTTTCCAGGCGGCGCGCTACTGGCACTTCTGGTCCGTCTGGATCTTTGTCGGCTTCACGCTCGCGCACGTCGTGCTCGTGTTCGCCGTCGACCCGCCGTCGTTCAAGGCGATGATCACCGGCTGGTACCGGGGGCGGTTTCCCAGCCATGACTAGATCCGACCAGACGCCTGAGACGCCCGAGACGCCTAGGACAAGCCGACGCGACTTTCTTCGGATCGTCGCCGGCGCGGGCACCGCTTCGCTGGTCGCCGCGTGCAAATGGGACGGCGGCGAGGTCGTGAGACCCCGCCTCCTGGACATCAGCCGCCTGAACGATTGGGTGAGCGAGAAGGTGCTGTACTCGCCGAGCCGTCTCGCGCGTGAATACGCCATCACCGAGCGCACGGCCAGCGTGCCCAGCTATTTCATCTCGCGCACGATGCCGATGCTCAAGGATCCCGCGGCCTGGCGGCTGCGCGTGGACGGCCTGGTGCGCCGGCCGATCGACTTGTCGATCGACGACCTGATGCGCATGCCGCGCACGACGTATACGGTGAAGCACCACTGCGTCGAGGGGTGGAGCGCGATCTCGACGTGGAGCGGCGTGCCCGTGTCGGCGGTCGCGGAGCGCTGCGAGCTGCTGCCGGGGGCCCGGTTCATTCACTTCATATCATTCGATGCCGACTACTCGAACGGCTGGGATCTCGCGAGCGCGATGCACCCGCAGACGATCCTCGCCTACGGGATGAACGACAATCCGCTGCCGGCGGCGCACGGCGCGCCGTTGCGCCTGTACGCGCCCACGAAACTGGGCTACAAGATGACGAAGTATCTGTTGTCGATGACGTTCACGGACAAGCGGCCGGGGGGATTCTGGGAGGACCAGGGTTATCCCTGGTTCGCGGGGATCTAACGCGCTACCCCAACGCCGCCAGCGCATCGTGCATCTGTGAAGCGGATTGGTACCGGTCGGCTGGTGCCTTCGCCATCGCTTTCAGGATGACGCTCGCCAAGCTCTCGGGGACCTCGTTGTTCAGCGAGCGAGGATCCGGCGGCTCTTCCTCGAGGTGCTTCGCCACGAGCGCCCACGTGGTCTCGGCCTCGAAGGGTACCCGTCCCGTCACGCACTCGAACAGCACCACCCCGGCGGCGTAGAGATCGGCGCGCGCATCCAGCTCGAGGCCCGACAGCTGCTCGGGCGACATGTAGTCGGGCGTGCCGATCGACATCCCGGCCTCCGTGAGTCCCTGCCCCTTCGGCGGGTTCGCGAGCCGCGCGATCCCGAAGTCCATCACCTTGAGGAAGCCATTCGGCTCGACGACCATATTCTGCGGCTTGATGTCGCGGTGGATCACGCCCTCGGCGTGCGCGACCTCGAGCGCGCGGCACAGCTGCTTTCCGACGGTGATCGTGACCGGGATCGGGAGCTTGCCGCGTGACCCGATGAGCTGCTTGAGCGACGTCCCCTCGACGTATTCCATCGTGAGGAAATACGTCCCGTTCACCTCGCCCAGGTCGTAGGTGCGCACGACGTTGCGGTGCGCGATGCGCCGCGCCAGCCGGATCTCCTGCTTGAAGCGCTCGAGCGCCACGCTCCCGCCCGCCAGCACCTCGGCCCGCAGCGTCTTGATGGCGACAGGTTCCTGCAGCTCACGGTCGAATGCGCGATACACGACACCCATGCCGCCCGCGCCCAGGATCTCCTTCACCTCGTAGCGGTTCGCGAACACCGTGCCTGGCTGCACGACGCCCGTCGCGGCGAGCGAAGGCCGCGCGAGCGGCGTCGTCGCGGCCGCGCCCGACGTCTGCATCATGTACTCGACCAGCGCGGCCTTCTCCTTCAGGTCTTCGACGAGGCTCTTGAACGCCTGCGACAGGATGCCGATCTCGTCCGAGGACTTCACGTCGATGTCGACGCTGTAGTCCCCGTCCTGGACCTTCCGCGTGGCGAGCGCGAGGCGGCGCACCGGCGCCGCAATCTGGCGCGCGGCGACGGCCGCCGACGCCAAGGCGAGGAGGACGCCGAGCGCGATCGCCCACAGCATCGTGCGGCGCAGCGCCGCGAACGCGGCGAGCTCGGCCTCCCGGGAGCGCAGCGCCAGGAAACCGCCGAAGACATCACCCCCGGCGGACCGGATCGGACCAGCAAGACCGATCAGGTGCTCGCCGCCCAGCTGCGCCGTCATCCGCGTGCCGACGCTGTCGCTGCCGAGCGAGTCGACGTGCAAGGCGCCGGCGAGGACCGGCCCGACTTCCGCCGCCGGCAAGGTGCCCCCCACGACCACGGGCCGGGGCACACTGTCATTCGTCAGGGCGAAGAACACGACTTCAGTGTTGGTCGCCAGCTTGATCGCCAGCGCGAGCGAATCGTCGAGCGTGTAGGCCGCGACGAGCACGCCCTGGGGCGCGGCACCGCGCGACGCGAGGGGCGTCGCGACCGCCATGAAGAGCCGCACGGCGCTCGTGTCGCGGTCGTCGATGAATGCACCCGACGTTTGCTCCCCCGACAGCGCGTTCGCGATCAGCGCGCCCCGCGACACGTCGATGTCGTACTCCTCGGGGTAGTCGGTGCGGGCGAGCAGAATGCCGTCGCGGTTCGTGACGAGGATCCACGCGGCGCCGATCAGGTCGCGGTACTCCTCGGCCTGGTCGAGCACGTTCTGGCGATCGCGGCTCGTGAGCAGCCGTTCCCGAAACTGTGGGACCTGGGCGCTGACGGCGCTCATGCCCGCGAACGTGCGGGTGCGGCCCATCAGAAAGGCGTCCACCGCCCCCCGCGTGTTGCTCAGGGCGCGCTGGATCGACGCATCGGCGGTGCGATTGGCCTGGAGGGACGTGACGCCGAACGTGAGGCCCAACACCACCACGACGAGCAATGCCGAGGCGACGAAGACCTTCGCGAAGAGCCCGAATGCCGGCCTAATAGCGCTCGTACCCGGCGTTGGTGGGATACTCTTCCCCGTTCTTGTCCTTGTGGGCTTTCCACTTGTAGCCGCGTGCGTCGAGGGCGACGCGCAGGTCCGCGGCACCGGCAGCGGTGACGGTCACGTCCTTCACGATTTCGGCCGAGATCCGCTCGTGCCACACATGCATGCGGTAGTGCCCCGGCGCGACGTTCTCGATCGTGAAGGATCCGTCGACGCCCGGCTGCGCGTAGTAGCGATTCGGCATCACCACAACGTACGCCACCATCCGGGGGTGCACGTTGCAGTACACACGCACGAGGCCGGACCGCGTGAACGTGTGCGTCTTCGCCTCACCGCGACCGTAGAGTCCCAGGTCGAACTGATTCGGCTCGGTCGCGGAGAACACGTTGTGATCGAACGGGTCGGTGTTGGGGAAACGCACCGTCGAGCCGACGGGGATGACCACGACCCGCGGGCGGTACACCTTGTCGTTGATGGTGATGTCGATGGCCGCGGGCGTCGGCGCGGGACCCGTTCCCTCGAGGTAGATCACGGCCGCACCGAGGTCCGGAGAAGGCTTGTTGCGCTTCTCCAGAATCGTGATCCGGCCGCTGACCCGCGCACCCACCGCCTGACTCTGGAGCGCGGGCGCGAGACTAAGCCACGCCAGGACAACCATGCGACGCATCGTCATTCCTTCAAGTTGAGTCATTTAGTCCTCGACGCCAGCGTGCTTGGGCCGCCGTTTATACCCCTTCTTGGACCGATGCACCTTGTGCGACGGCGTCTTGAGGCGCTCTTTCACCGGCGCGTTTGGGTTCGGGACGCGCACTACGACCTTGTCTTTCTTCCGCTTACGAGTCATCCGGCGAGACGGGATCGAATCTGCCGCGCGTGATGCCGGGAGTGGACGAGGTGGAAGCGCGCCCATTCGCCGATCGTCAGATCGCCGAGGCGGGGGTGCTTCACAAAGAGATCGTGGGCCCGTGCGGGGAGCAGCTCCCGTTCCACCGCTTCCCACGCTGCGAATGCGGAACGGAAGTGCGCCTCCGCGGCCGGGCCGTCCACGCGAGGCTGAGGCGTCGTCCGCTCGGGCGCTTTGAGGCCCGGAGGGAACCGCCCGAGGCCGAACGTGAACACCTTCCCGATCGTCTCGCGCAGCGTGGTGGCGCGTCGCGCCATGGGCTCTTTGGCTCTCCGCGTCGAGAACGTCGTCGCGCTCATCTCGAGGGCCAGCGCCAGATGCTCGACGATCTGTGCGGGCGTCCACTTGTTGGGCGGGGCCTGTTGCCAGGATCCCTCCGACTTGCCCGCCAGGGGGCCAAGCACGAGCGCGGGAAGCTCCGACAGACTGCTCATCGCTTGAAGAAGCGGCGGCGCACCTGGTCCCCGAGTTCGAGCCACTCGTCCAGCTGCTCGGCGTTCGGTAACCGCCCATCGACCCACCAAAAGAGGAAGCGGCCGCCGGCGGCGACGTGCCGACCAAGCGTCACCGCGAAGAATTGCCGCATCTCGGGGGTGAACAGCGCGCGGATCGCCGCCTCGTTGGGCCCCTTCAGCCGGTAGGCCTTGGAGAACTCCGGCGCGTCGTCGAAGTCGATGTCCTGCATCCCGAAGACTTGTCCCAACCGCGAGAACCACCCTTCAGGAGTCAGGGAGAACTGGGGAAACACGGCATCATCGGCCTCCCACACCAGGCCGCCAATGTGGTGGGTATGCGAGCTCTTTCCCCCACCGGTGACCCATCGATACTCGAATGCCGTGAAGGCAGCGCCGTGCAGCTGACCGCTGATGGTGTAGCTCCAGCGGCGGCTGTGACCCTGATTGAAGGGCTCGAAAAAGTCCCGGAAGCGGCGCTCCCCTTCGGGGCGCTCGGGCTCGAACTTGAAGCCGCGGATCAGGCAATGTTGCTCGTAGGCCTCGCGCCGCTTGCGTTCGACGCCCCGCGCGACGAGGGCGATAGCACCGACCAGCGCCGCCACGCCCCCGATGATTAACCACTGCGGCTCGATCGGCATTACTTTAAGCCACCCGGCATGACAAGAATCTGGGAGTGAACCTGCTCAGGCGCCACCCAATCGCGATCGCGTTGGTGGCCCTCCTCCTCGTCACGGCATTCCATCCGCTGCCGCCACTCGTGGACGCCGCCACCGGGTCGGTACCGGGAGACGTCGAGCTCGAGCGACCGGTGCTGTACGTGGTGCTCGCGCCCCTCTCCAACGTCCTCGATGCGTTGACCTTCTTCAGCATGGGCCGCGCGTATTGGGCCCTGATCGTCTGGGCCGGAGCCCTCGCCGCGTGGGGAGCCACGCGCCCCGGCTCGGTGCGGCGCCGCGTTGGCTTCGCGCTCGTCGGGCCGATCGCGATCATGCTCCTGGGCGGCGCGGCGGTGGTTCTGCCCCGCCCCGTGCCGCGACTCGTGGCCGCCGACTCCGGCACGACAATCCTCGACTACCATGCCCACACGGAGGCGTCGCATGACGGCCGGGCCGGCTGGACGATGAGCCGGCTCGCCGCCTGGCACGCGCGTCAGGGGTTCGAGGCGAGCTACGTGACCGACCACAACGCCATCTTCAACCTCTCCGTCACCGACCCGATTCGACTCCTCCCCGGCGTCGAGTGGAGCGTCTACCGGCAGCACGTCATCGCGCTCGGCGCCGTTCGACCAATCGTGCGTGACAGTTTCGACGCCAGCACGCCGCGCATGCTGAAACTCTTCGCCGAGCTGCAACGCCAGGGTGCGTTGGGAATCGCGTCGCTCCCGGAGTACTGGCGCAACCACGCCGACGAGCTCGATGCGTTCGTGGACGCGGGCGTCGATGGATTCGAGATCGTGAACTGCGCTCCGAAGGGACTCGCGTTCCCGGCGCCGCTGCGCCGCGAGGTCCTCGCGCTGGCGCAGAAGCACGACCTCATCGTGGTGGGCGCGAGCGACAATCACGGATGGGGCCAGGTGACGTGCGTGTGGAACGTGTCTCAACCGGGGGCGCACGGGTATCGCGCCAATCGCGTGGTGGCGCGTCCTCTCGCATTGCTGCAGGGAGAATGGCTCCCGTGGACGGCGCCCGTCACCCAGCCGTGGTTCCTGCTGCGCTCGCTCAGCTGGAGCGAGCGGGTGAGCTGGCTCACCTGGGTGCTCGTCATTCTTCTGTACCGCGCCATGCCGCGCCGCCAGGGCCAACCCGCGGGCATCGGGATCCTGGCTCGCTCCCTCGGCCCGCGGGAGCCCTGAAACGGGTGATCCCCCGGCGGGTATCACACCGCCCAAACCCTGACACGAACCCGACATGGCCCGCGCAACTCCGTGGCGTTCCTGAGCGTCTAAATCTTAGTCGCTGGTATTCTCCCCACCATTTTGGAGGCTGTCCGATGAAGGTAGTCGTCCGATTGCTCACGCTCGGGGTCCTGGCGACCGCCGCGCAATCTGCCCGTGCCCAGTCGGCGCTGCCGATCAAGCACGCGCCGGCACCGACCAAGACGGCGATCAGTCCCGCCGACCTGATGACCCGCCTGTACCTCTACGCCGACGATTCGATGATGGGCCGCGCCGCCGGCACCGAATACAACCTCAAGGCCACGGCCTACATCGCCGCGGAGGTGCGGCGCATGGGTCTCACACCGGCGGGTGACTCGGGCGGGTTCTTCCAGAACGTGCCGATCGTCAAGCGCGAGTACGACGCGCGCTCGAGCCTGGCGCTGGATGGCGCGACGCTCCGGCCCTGGGACGATTACGTCCCGCGTGACCCGCGGCGCGCGACCAAGACCTTGAGTGGCACGCAGGTTGTCTACGCCGGCATGCTCGGCGATAGCGCGATGCTCACGCCTGAACAAGCGGCCGGCAAGTTCATCGTCATCGGCGTCCAGTTCGGACCCAATCTGCCGCCCGCCGCCCAGGTGAACCGTGGCGCCCTGCTCGGCCGCTATCGGACCGCGGCGGGCATCGCGGTCGCGAGCCTCGACTCGATGCCGCCCGGCCTGCGCGCGTTCTTCCGCGATCCGCAATACGTGCTGCGCGATGGCGCGCAGCCGCCAGACACGATCGTCCTGCCGTCGTATGTCTACGTCACCTTCGCCGTCGCTCAGAATATGTTGGGCGCGCCCTTGGCGGGTCTGCGGGCGGGCGCGGTGGGCAAGACCGTCACCGGGTCGCTCGGATTCAGCGAGTCGCCCGCGCCCGCGCGCAATGTCGTCGCGATCCTCCCTGGGAGCGATGCGAAACTCCGCGGCGAATACGTGGCGATCGGCGCTCACAACGATCACGTGGGCTTCGATCATCAGCCCGTCGATCACGATTCGATCCGTGCCTACAACGGCGCGGAGCGGAGGCTCGAGCTGGCCGCCCCCGGTCTGCCGCTGACGCCGGAGCAGCGCGCCCAGATCACCGTGAACGTCGACAGCCTGCACCGCGGTCACGCGGCGCGGCGGGACTCGATCTTCAATGGAGCCGATGACGACGGCTCGGGCACAGTGTCGGTGCTCGAGATCGCCGAGGCGTTCGCCGGGAGCAAGGTGCGGCCGAAGCGCTCGTTGATTTTCGTGTGGCATACCGGGGAAGAGCTGGGACTCTTCGGGTCGCAGTACTTCACGGATCACCCGACCGTGGCGCGCGACTCGATTGTGGCCCAGCTGAACATGGATATGGTGGGTCGCGGTCGCGCGGAAGACGAGACTCTCGGCGGCCCGGGTTATCTCCAGCTCATCGGGACGCGGCGGTTGTCGACCGAGCTAGGCGACATGATCGAGACGGTCAACAAGGCGCGGCGCCAGCCGTTCGCGTTCGACTATCAGTTCGACGCGTCGGGGCACCCGGAGCAGTACTACTGCCGCAGCGATCACTACATGTACGCGCGCTACGGCATTCCGATCGCGTTCTTCACGACCGGGAGCCACCGCGACTATCACCAGGTGACCGACGAGCCGCAGTACATCGACTACGACAAGTTGGCCAACGTCGCGCAGTTCGTGCACGACGTGGCGGTGTCGGTCGCGAACCTCGATCACCGGGTGGTGGTGGACAAGCCGAAGCCCGATCCGCGGGGCAATTGCGTGCAGTAGGGGGGCGGATGGCGGCGGGAGGGCGGCCCTCAGCTATTGGCTACTGGCTATTGGCTATCGGTAACCGCCCTCCGTTGCTTCGCTCGAAGCGCGCGGACCATCCCGGCGAGCAGACGACGAACCTCTGCCGTTCTCTCCATCAGCGCCTGCGCGTCTGCAGGCGTGAGGTACTGGAGTCTCTCGGCGATGACGAGTTGCGTCTCGAGTTCCATAAGTGAACCACTGGAAACGGACAGGTGATAGAGGAAGCTGCGCAACCCGAAGCGGCCTCTACCCTCGGCAATGTTGGATGGAACGGACACCGCCGCCCTGCGAACCTGGGCAATGAGGCCGTACCGTTCCTCGGAGGGAAATGACTTCGTGATTCGATACGACTCCACCACCAGCTCTACGGCACGCTGCCAGACCTCCAGGTCCTTGAAATCCCTGATCACTGTTCCACGTGGTGCCATTGGCGTTCAACCTAGACACGCGGACCTGAGATGGACTCATCATTATCGCGCGACATGGATACTATTCGCGCGAACGCCCAATAGCCGATAGCCAATACCCGATAGCCATGGCCGGTTACTCCCACCGTTCGCTCGTCGAGAAACTGGGCATCAAGCCGGGTAGCAGGATCGCGATCCTCAATCCGCCCCGGGGCTTTCGAGCGACCTTGGGCAACCTCCCACCCGGGGTGACGGTAGCCGCGCAATTGCGTGGCGCGCTCCCCTTCATTCATTTCTTCGTGGCAAGCCGCACCGTGCTGGAGCGGCGCATCCATGGGCTGGTGCGGACACTAGAGCCGGCCGGCTCGCTATGGGTCTCGTGGCCCAAAAAGGCATCCG
>DATHDT010000233.1:0-2274 GCA_035318905.1 Gemmatimonadales bacterium
CCGCCCCTCGAGCTCGAGCCGGATTTCGAGACGGCGACGACCGACGCCAGCCACGACATCGACGACCGGCCCCTGATCGAAGAGAGCCGGGCGCACGGGTCGTTCCTGCAGACCGAAGAAGACACGTCGATCTCGCTCGGCGGCCGCAAGTCGGGGTTCATCAACCTCGGCATCGACGGCATCATCAACCAAAGTGATCAGGCGGGGTCGCTCGTCTTCTCCGGCATCGAGGAGACGCCGGCCGCGGCGGGGATCGACGAGCTCGAGTCGCGTGTCGCGGATAATCCCGACGACCCCGAGGCGCACCAGGCGCTCGGTGAGGCGCTGATCGAGGGAGGCCAGCGCGATCGCGGGATCGAGGAGCTCGACCTCGCGACGGCGGGGTGGGAGAACGCGGGGAACCTGGAGCAGGCGCAAACGTTGGTCGAAGAGATTCTGCGCCTCGACCCGAACAGCGTGCGGCACCGCCAGAAGGTCGTGGAGTTCTCGTTCAAGGTCGGAGACAAGTCGAAGCTGATCGACGCCTACGTCGAGCTGGCCGACACACTGTTGCGCACGGATCTGCCGGAGAAGGCTCGGGCGGTGTACGAGCGCGTGGCGGAGCACGACCCCGGGAACCAGCGCGCCAAGGCGGCACTCGCGATGCTCGCCCCGGCGGCCCCGCCCACCAAGCCCGAGGGCAAGGTCAAGGCGAAAGACGCCAAGATGAAGGTGCGGGACGAGGCTGGCTTGGACGGCGATTTCGTCGACCTCAGCTCGATGATGCTCGAAGACGACGCGCCCGCCAAGGACAGCCGCATGACGGTGGCGGACGAGGAGCCGACCGGCGACGAAGAGCAGGACTTCCACGACATGCTGGCGCGCTTCAAGCAGGGGATCGACGAAAACATCGACGAGACCGATTTCCAGTCGCACTACGACCTGGGCGTCGCCTTCAAGGAAATGGGCCTGCTCGACGAGGCCATCGCCGAGCTGCAGAAGGCGCTGCGGGCGCCGGACGGCAAACTGCGGACCTCGGAGATGCTGGGCGTGTGCTTCTTCGAGAAGGCGGCGTACGGCGTCGCGGAGTCGATCCTGCGGCGTGGCCTGGAGCTGCCGGCCTCCGGCGACCAGGAGCGGCTGGGCATCCTGTATTGGCTGGGGAGGGCGCTCGAGGAGCAGGGCAAGAAGGCCGATGCCCGCGACTTGTACGGTCGCGTGTTCGCGGTGGACATCCGCTTCCTCGATGTGGAACAGCGGGCCAAGGCCCTGGCCAAGGCACGGTGACGTGAGCCAACAGGTCGCACTCCCCCGGGTCGCGCTGCGCGACGTCCAGCTCCCGGTCGCCGCGGAGCTCGAGCAGGTGGTGGACGAGCTGCGGCGCATCATCGCTGCCGACTTTCCGATCATCAGTGAAGTGAACGAGCACCTCCTCCGCATGAAGGGGAAGCTGTTTCGCCCCACGCTGCTGCTGCTGAGCCACCGCGCCGCGGGCGGGAACGACGCCCGCGCCGTGACCCTCGCCGCGGTCGTCGAGCTCATTCACCTGGCCACGCTCGTCCACGACGATTCGGTGGATCATTCGGCGTTGCGGCGGGGACTCCCGACGATCAACGCGCTGTTCTCCCATCAAATCGCCGTGATCATGGGCGACTACCTCTACTCCCGCGCGATCATCGAGCTGGTGCGACTCGACGATCCCACCCCCCTGCGCGTGCTGGCGCGCGTGACCAACGAGATGACGGTGGGCGAGATGCGCCAGCTCGAGGCGCACGACAAACTGGCCTACGGCGAGGCGGACTACGATCAGCTGATCCGGGCCAAGACGGCGTCGCTGCTGTCCGGGGCCTGTGAGGTCGGCGCGCTGACGGCGGCCCCGGCGTATCGGCAAGCGTTGGCGCGGTTCGGCATGTTGCTGGGCATGGCGTTTCAGATCACCGACGACCTGCTCGACTACACGCAGCCGGAGGCCGTCACGGGGAAGCCCTCGGGACTCGACCTGCGCGAGCACAAGGTGACGCTGCCGCTGATCGCCGCGCTGGCCCGCGTCGGACCGGCGGAGCGCCGCGTCATCGGCCGCCTGATGGAGACGGCGGAGCCGTCCGATGAGCTGGTCGCGGAAGTGATGCGGATGGTGGAAGGGGTGGGCGGGCTCGACATGGCGCGGCAACGGGCGCTCGACCTCGCCCAGCAGGCGGAGGCGGAGCTCGACGGGTTGCCGCCGTCGGCGGCGCGCGACGCGCTCCAAGGCAGCATCGCGTACGCGCTGGAACGGCGCAGCTGATGGCACACGGT
>DATHDT010000234.1:0-2184 GCA_035318905.1 Gemmatimonadales bacterium
TCCGGTACCGCCGCGCTGGCCATCGCCGGCGGCGACCGTGACCTGGCGATCACGCCGGATGGGTCCCGCATCGCCTATGTAGGTAGCCAAAGCCGGCAGCTCTTCGTCCGAGCGCTCGACTCCCTCGAGTCGGTGGCCGTCTTCTCCGGCGCGCCGCGCGGGCTGTTCGTCTCGCCCGACGGCCAGTGGATCGGGTTCGTGGACAATGTCACCACGTTGAAAAAAGTGGCGGTGACGGGCGGTCCGGCGGTGACGCTAGCGACGCTCGATGGAAGCGGTCCCCGCGGTGCGACGTGGGGGCCGGATGACACCGTCATCGTCGCCACCAATAGCGGGGCCACCGGTCTACAACGCGTCGACCTGGCGAGTGGCCGGACGACGGTCCTTACGCGGCCCGACCGCGCGAAAGGCGAAGCCGATCATGTGTGGCCCGAACTACTCCCCGGTGGCCGTGCCGTGCTATTCACGATTGCGGCAGTGACAGGCGGTCTCGATGCTGCCCAGGTGGCCGTTCTGGACCTGCAGAGCGGGACGCGCACGATCCTCGTGCCCGGCGCCAGTCACGCACACTACGTGCCAAGCGGCCATCTCATTTACGCGGCGGCCGGCACCTTGTGGGCGGTCGCGTTCGACCTGTCCCGTCTCGAGACGCGCGGCACGCCCGTGCTGGCCGTCCGTGACGTCGTGACGACCGCGATGGGTGGCATGGACGCCGTGGTGGCGGGCGACGGCACGCTCGCCTACGTTTCGGGGCGCGGCGGGGCTGGGCTGAATCGCATGCTCGTGTGGGTGGACCGGCAGGGCCGGGAGACGCCGATCCCGGCGCCGTCGCGAGCGTATGCCCAACCGCGGCTGTCACCAGACGGCACTCGACTGGCGGTGGCTGCACAAGACCAGGAAATCGATCTCTGGGTCTGGGATCTTGGCCGCACCACGCTCACTCGCGTCACGTTCGACCCTGATTTGGACAACTATCCAGTGTGGACGCGAGATGGCCTCCGCGTGATCTTCAGTTCGCAGCGCGGCGGTGCCCGGAATCTTTTCTGGCAGGCGGCGGACGGCACCGGCACGGTCGAGCGTCTGACCGATAGTCCCAACCAGCAGAATGCGGTGTCCGTGTCTCCTGAGGGCCAACGGCTGATCTTCACGGAAACCGTCCCGAAGACGGGCGAGGATGTGATGCAGCTGGAGTTGAACGGGACCCATCGCGTGACGCCGCTCGTTCAGTCACCGGCCATCGAGCGGAACGGGATGGTCTCGCCCGACGGCCGTTGGCTGGCTTACGAGTCGAATGAGTCCGGCCGGTTCGAGATCTCCGTGCGGCCGTATCCCGAGGTGAGCCGTGGTCACTGGCAGGTGTCCACGGGCGGCGGAACACGGCCGCTCTGGGTACCCAGCGGGAAGGAGCTCGTGTATGTCTCGCCGACCGGCGCGCTCATGCGGGTTGGTGTCGAACACGCCCCGACATGGGCGGCGACGCCGCCGACGCAGCTGGTCAAGGAAGGTTACGCCACGATTCCGGGGAGCCTCTCTGGCCGCTCGTACGAGGTCGCTCCCGACGGCGAGCGGTTCCTCATGATCAAGGAGGGCGGAGGCGCGGATCAGACCGCCGCGCCTCCGAGCCTCATCGTGGTGCAGCACTGGCTCGAGGAGTTGAAACGGCTCGTGCCGCCCCGCTAACGGAGATCACGGAGCGAACGGTTTAACCACAGAGACACGGAGCAACAGAGATTGAACGGAGTTGTGCGGGTTCGACGGGCGTCGCGAAGCGACGCGGCGCGATCTGATCGATCGGGAAAAACGAACACCTCGTCATTCTGGGGTGCTCGTTTTTCCTGATCGATCCGATCGCGCTCGTCGGCCTGCGCAGCAGGCCGACCCGTCGAACCCGCCGCACTTCCCGTTTAACCTCCGTTGCTCTGTTGCTCTGTGGTGATCCCGTTCGCTCCGTATCCTCCGTTTTCTCTAATACCCCAGCGCCAGCCCGTCCTTCCGTGAATCCGACGCCCCCAGCAGGGAGCCGCTGCCGGGGTCGATCATGATCGCCTGACCGCCGCCCATCAGCGCGCGGTGCGTCAGGCCCGGCCCTGGCATGACGCGCTCGTGGCCGCGCCGCACCAGATCGTCGATCACCGGCGCGCTCAACTCGTCGTCCATCATGACGCCGCGGCCGCTGATGTAGCG
>DATHDT010000235.1:0-3764 GCA_035318905.1 Gemmatimonadales bacterium
CTTCGGACGTTCCAGTCGCTGGCCAACGGGACGACGTTCGTACGCGCCGTCGAAGCCCGAGGTGCCCGGGACTCCGCCCTCATCGTGGTGCGGCAACGCGTGGCGTCCATTCTCGCGGGGCAGTCCAACCGAGCGTTCCGCGGCTGTCCGGTTCAGCTCCACGCCTTCCCCGTTGATGCACGCAACAACACCGTCCCGGGAGCCGTCCTGGCGTGGATGTCGACCGATACCACACTGGCGCGTGTCGATGCCGCGGGTCTCGTGACGCCACGCGTGGCCGGCGTCGATACGATCGTGATTTCGTCGGAAGGCGTGAGTCGGCGGGTGGCGCTCATCATCGACGTCGCAGCGACTCCCACCCTCCAGGCCTCCGGCGCATATGCCTCGGTGACCAGCGTCGGCGTCGGGCAATACGGTCTGGGCTTCGGGAACGTGGACCCGTCCTTCCCCTATTATCTCGCGCCGGCGCGCTTCCGGGTGGTCAGCTCCGACACGACAATCCTGCAGTCTGTCCCGGCGGATACCATCGGTTACCTGGTTTCAACGACGCTTCTGGCAGGCCCGGTGCGCCTGGTGGGCCGGGCCGCGGGGAGCGTCACGCTGACGCCGTACCTTTGCGATGTGGCCGGCCCATCGGTGTCGTTCCCCGTCACCCGGGCGAAGTTGAAACTGTTCTCCACGCTCGACAGCACCGTGCGCACCGACGATCCGCCCGTGAATCTCAACGTTCGGACCCAGGACTCGACAGGCGCCGTTCAGTTTACCGCCGTACCGCTCACCGTTCGCAACACGGCGACTGATACCACCGTGATCAGGCCGGACTCCACCTACCGCCATCTGCCGGTCGGGACGGACCAGGCACACATGGGTTTTACGTTCGCCGATTCGGGCAGGGCTCGCATCGTCTTGCTCGATTCGAGCGGCATCTTCCTTCCCGAGTCCAGCTCAGTCATCCATGTCCGATATCCGCCGCTCTACATCTTCTCGGATGGCGGAGGCCGGGCTGACACACTGCATCTCGGCATGCGGCAGAAACCGTACTACGACGTGTATCGCGCCAGGGTGGGACTCGACCGGTTCGTCACGGGAGCGCCGTTGGGCGTCCATGTGTCGATCAGCGACAGCGCGATCGTGCGCGTGGGACCGGACTCCTCGGAGGTTCCCGTCGGCCAATCGGCGACCGTCGGCCGCTTCGATATCGCGGCACGCGATATCCGCGGCACCGCCATCTTCACGGCGCAGGCCCATCGCCACGAGAACGACCAGATCGTCATTGTGGTCGGCCGGCCGGCGGCCCAGGTACATGCGCCGAATCCCGACTTTGCGATGTATCCCGGCGGTTTGGGCCAAGTGCAGGTCTTCGCGGTTGATTCCGCGACCGGTGCCGTTGGGTTCCCGACGGAGAGCGTGACACTTGCGTTGACGGTGAGCGATACGGCGGTCATCTCGCTCGACTCGGCGACTCTAACTGTGCCCAGCGGAGACTACCTGTCGACGCTCTCCTTCATCACCTTCAAGAAGCCGGGGACTGTGACGATCACCGCAACCGATCCCCGTATCGCACCGTACTCGTACGCCCCCGGCACCAGCACGGCATTCACCATCCTCGAACCATATCTGATTGCCGATTCCGCGCTCTCGCTCGGCATTGAGCAAACGTGGGGTTATGGCGTGTACGTGAACGGCAATCTGGGGCAGGGCGATGTCGTGCACCTCGCTCATCGCAGTCCGGCGGTGGCCACGCTCAGGGACACGATCCGGACCAGCTCCGGGATCGTTTTCGCGACGGGTGTCGCGGCGGGCGTCGACACGGTGATTGCGACTGCGCCCGGGTTCCGCCCAGATACGGGTACGATCGTCGTTGGGATGGGCACTATCGGGTTGGAATACTGGCCGCCCAACGGACTGACGGTGGGTCAGTCGTGGTCTCTGCAGCTCTACACCCTTGCGCCGAACGGGGAGTACCGGAGCAGCACAGTCACCAAGCAGTTTACGCTGACAGCGAACGGCAACATCGAATTCATTCAGGATGGCCTGCCCATTACCTCCGTTACCGTCGAGCCCGATCAGTCGTCGTTGCCGTTTTTTGTCAGAGGAAAGGCTGCTGGGACCGGGACGGTGACGATCAGCGCCCCGAACTACACCCCCCTCACTAAGTCCGTCACGGTTGCGCCGTAACCCGACAAGTCTTTAGCTTCTCCTCGGCGTCTAGACGTCTCGGCGTCTAGACGTCTGTTCGTATCGGGGTGTGGCGCAGTCCGGTAGCGCGCCTGGTTTGGGACCAGGAGGTCGCGGGTTCGAATCCCGCCGCCCCGATTGTCCTAGGCGTCTTCGCGTCCCGGCGTCTGGGTTTTGGCGCCCGTAGCTCAGGTGGATAGAGCAGCAGCCTTCTAAGCTGTTGGTCGGAGGTTCGAATCCTCCCGGGCGCACTATGCACGTTCTCATCGCCGAAGACGACGCCGTCACCCGCCTCACGTTGAGCGCCGCCCTCAAAGGCATGGGGCACGAAGTCACCGTCGCCGCCGACGGCGCCGAGGCGTGGAACGACCTCCAGTTGATGCACGTGCCCGTCGTCATTTCGGACTGGCAGATGCCCGAGATGGACGGCCCCGAATTGTGCCGCCGCATTCGCGCCCGCAAAGCCGACCGCTACACGTACTTCATCCTCGTCACCGCCACGGGCGGCAAGCAGCGCTACCTCGCCGGCATGGAGGCGGGCGCCGATGACTTCATCACCAAGCCCGTCGACCTGGAAGAGCTCCGCGCGCGGCTCACCGTCGCCGAGCGGATCCTCGGTCTGCGGCTGCACGTGCAGCAGCTCGAGGGCTTGCTGCCGATCTGCCAGTACTGCAAGCGGATCCGCGGCGGGGATGAGAGCTGGGAGTCCATCGAAGGGTACGTCGAGAAGCGGAGCGAGGCGCAGTTCAGTCACGGCATCTGTCCCGACTGCTACAAGAAGCACGTCGAGCCACAGATGGGTGGGGCGTAAGGCCCGGGCTGCGGTTATGACGTTTGGGGCGCTTTCTATTGCGCGGGCCCCGGCGCCGCTCAAGTTCGATGGTGAACCTCACCGGACAAAGCCATGTTGCGCGCACCGCTCTTCGCCGTTCTGATCACCACTCTCCTATCGGCCGCGTGTGGCAAGGACGGTCCCGGGCCGAACGGTCCACTCACGGGCGACTGGGAAGGGTTGTCGGGGCAGGAAACGATCACGATGACGCTGACGCAGTCGGGCGGCACGATCAGCGGCACCGGCTTCATCTATAATGGCCAGGCGGCCACGACCCTGACGCTCACTGGAACGCACGCATCGCCGTACGTCAACATGCATTTCGCGCCGGCGAATTATGTCGCGTGGGACTTCAGTGGTCGGCTCGCGAGCGGCGACAGCTTGGCCGGCGTGTTCAATGGGTCGGGGTTCACGAATTTTGGGGTGGTGTTCGTTCGCCAGCCGTAGCAGACTTGCTGTATGAAACCCATGCTCGTTGTGGCCGTCGCATTCTTGCTGCGACCGCTCCCCTGTCTCGCCCAGCAGGGTCCTCCTCCTCCCTGGGCGGCGAATCCTGAGCGTCCCACCGTCGCCACGCACGCGTACACCGTCGCGCCCGGCTACGCCGAGCTCGAGCAAGGCGTGCGCGCCTTCGGGCTGCGCAAGTTCACCGAGTTCACGGCTTGGGACGTGAATCTCAAGATCGGTCTGGAGCCAGGCTTGCAGCTTGGTCTCTTCGGACTGCCGTACGCGCGCAGCGGGGCGGGGGGCGGCA
>DATHDT010000236.1:0-2995 GCA_035318905.1 Gemmatimonadales bacterium
CGCCGGTTTGCCGTTGAACGATTCTTTGCCGAGCGCTACGGTCCAACCGAGGCCCAGCTCGAAGGGCGACGATTTCTGCGCCTCGATGAGCGCGTGCTTCGAGGAGAAGTAGTCCACTTCGATGAGCAAGAGGCCCGCCTCGATACGCGCGACGTCGAGGGCGAGCATCCCCGCCGGGGTGATGCCGTAGGGCGTGCCGGTCTCGATCAACGCATCCCACAGCGACAGCGCGTGTGCGGCGTCGAGCCAGATCTCGTAACCGAGATCGCCGGTGTAGCCGGTCCGCGAAATGGTGACGGGAATCCCGCGGATCTTCGCGTCCGTGAGATGGAAATACTTGAGCGACGCGAGGTCCTGCTGCGCGGCGTTCTGCAGGACGGCGCGCGCGCTCGGGCCCTGAAGCGAAAGCGCGGCGGTCTGCTCCGACACTTCCTCGATCGCGACGTCGAGCCCTGCCGCGTTGAGGTGCAGCCACCGCAGGTTCGGGTCGGCGGCGGTCATCCGATAACGACCTTGCGCGAGCACCGAGATCGTGCCGTCGTCGATCACCTTGCCCTGGGGGTCGCACCACGGCGTGTACAACACCTGGCCGACCTTGGCTTTGCCGACGTCGCGCGTCACAACGCGATCGAGGAGCCGCGGGGCATCCCGCCCGGTGATCATGTACTTGTAGAGAGGCGAGACGTCGAACAACGCCGCGGAGCTGCGGATGGCGTGATACTCGCGTTCGTGCGACAGCTCGTAGGCGCTGGCCACGACGTACCCGGCCCAGCGCCGCCAGGCCTGACCCTCGGACAGGGCGGCGGTGCGCGGATGAAACGGCGTTTGGCGCAGCGTCACGGGCCGGCGGGGGGGGGACTCGTTTCAGCGGGCGCGAAGACGACGAGCAGTCGCAGCTCCTCGGTAATCGAATGAAAGCGATGGGCGACGCGGGGCGGTACATACACGACGCTCCCGGCCGCGATCGGCCGGTCTTCGACCCCGACGCGAATCATCCCTCGTCCACTCGTCACGTAGTAGATCTCGTCTTCCTGGTGCGGCCGTTGCGGGTCGGTCTCGCCGACGCCGAGCACATAGAGTCCCGCCGACAGGGCCGGCACGCGGAGGAACTCCTGGTAGCGCTCACGCGAGCGCATCGTCCCGACGTCGTAGATGTCCATCGGCGCGGAAATCTATATGTTGCCTCGATGTCGCGCCTCCACGTGTTCGAGATTCACGACCAGCCCTGGTGCCCACCCTCGCTGCGCGACGCACTCACCGATTTCCTGCAATTCACGATCAACCTGGGCCGGACCTACACCGCCATCGTGCCGATGCTGCGGGACGCGATCGTGCGCTCGGGCGCGACCAGCGTCCTCGACTTGTGCTCGGGGGCCGGTGGCCCCTGGCGGACCATCGGGGCCGAGCTGCCGGTGCCGGTGCTGCTGAGCGACAAGTTCCCGAACCGCGCCGCCCGCATCGGCACCGTGCCCTTTCATCCGTCTCCCGTCGACGCCACGTCCGTCCCGTCGAACCTCCCCGGTTTTCGCACCATTTTCACCGCCTTCCACCACTTTCGGCCGCCCGAGGCCCGGGCCATCCTCGGCGACGCCGTTCGTCAGCGGCAGGGGATCGGCGTGTTTGAGATCTCGCGGCGTGCACCGCCCGAGATCGCGGTCATCGCGCTGACCTGGCTCGCGGTGCTCGTGTTCGTGCCCTTCATCAGGCCGATCCGCTGGTCGCGTCTGGCATGGACGTACCTGCCACCGGTGCTCCCGCTCGTGGGCGCCTTCGATGGCGTCGTCTCATGCCTGCGCACCTACTCGCCGGCTGAGCTGCGGGAGCTGTTGCACGGGCTCGACACGTATGACTGGCAGGTCGGGGAAACGCGAAGCCGCTGGTCACCGCTCGTCGTGACCTATCTAGTGGGGGTGCCGAAGCGCTGATACGTTACATGCTCTCCTCCAGCACGAGGCGTTATGCGCCGACTGATCCCGCTGTTCTCACTCCTGCTGGCTCCCGTCGCCGTGGCGGGCGCGCAGGAAACCGCTTCCGACACTCTGCTCACGGTGAATCATTACCTCGACTGGGAAACCGTCAGCGACCCGCAGATCTCGCCCGATGGATCACAGATCCTGTACACGCGCCGCTGGGTGAACAAGCTCGAGGACCGCTGGGACTCGGCGCTGTGGATCATGAATGCCGATGGCTCGCGCAATCGCTTCCTGGCCAAGGGCTCAAATGCGCGTTGGTCCCCGGACGGCAGCCGCATCGCGTACTTCGCGGAAGGCGAGCCCAAGGGCACGCAGTTGTTCGTGCGATGGATGGATGCCGAGGGCGCGACGTCTCAGGTCACACGGGTGACGGAGTCGCCCGCCAGCCTGAGCTGGGCGCCCGACGGTCGCTCGCTCGCCTTCACGATGCTGGTCAAGAACGAGCCGAGTTGGCGGATCAGCATGCCCGCGGCGCCTGAAGGGGCGAAGTGGACGCCCGCGCCGCGCATGGTCGATCGGCTCCACTACCGCCGCGATCGCACGGGCTTCATCGAGCAGGGCACGACCCACATCTTCCTCGTCCCCGCCGAGGGCGGGACGCCGCGGCAGCTGACGAGCGGCGACTTCGGGGTGAGCGAGCTGGGCTCCGGGCTGAATTACGATTGGACGCCTGACGGCCGGACGATTGTGTTCGACGGGTTGCGCGAGCCCGATGCCGACTACCGCTACCGCGAGTCCTACATCTATACGGTCAACGTGGCGACGGGAGCGATCAAGCCGCTCTTCACGACCAAGGGCATGTGGACGAATCCCGACATCTCCCCCGACGGCCGGTCGGTGGCGTTCACGGGACGCGAGTACGGCACCTGGTCGTATAAGGCGAACGAAGTGTGGGTCGTCGGCATCGATGGCAGCGGCATGCGCGCGCTGACGACGTACGACCGCGATCCCGGCGGTCTGCGCTGGGCACCCGATGGCACCGGCATCTACTTCACGCTGGCGGAGACGGGGACGAGCAACGT
>DATHDT010000237.1:0-2444 GCA_035318905.1 Gemmatimonadales bacterium
CCCGTGTCGCCCATGAAGACCTGCGCCGGATGCGCGTTGAACCACAGGAATCCGAGCGACGCCCCCATGAGCGCTCCGCAGAAGATCGCCAACTCCCCCGCTCCGGCGAGGTGCAGCACGCCGAGGTAACGCGCGGCGTCCACGCGACCGAAGAGGTATGCGAAAACGGCAAAGGACGCCCCCGCGATCGCCGTGAGGCCGGTCGCAAGCCCGTCGAGCCCGTCGGTGAGATTCACCGCGTTCGTGCTCCCGGCAATGACCAGGGTGACGAACGCGATGTATAAGAGTCCTGGCAGGGGGAGCAGGATGTACTTGAGGAGCGGCAGTTGCGTGGAGTCGGGCCGGACCCCGGCGACGAGGGGCTCGTACAACAGATACACGCCCAACGCCACGCCGAACGACACCTGCCCAACGAGTTTCCAGCGCGCCACGAGACCCTGCGACTTGCCGCGCACGATCTTCAAATAGTCGTCCAGGAAGCCGATGGCACCCATCCACAGCGTGCCGACGACAGCCACGATCACATAACGGCTGTCGAGCCGCGCCCACAGCAACGTCGGCACGAGCGTCCCCAGGATGATGATGATGCCACCCATCGTGGGCGTGCCACGTTTTCCCTGGTGGCTCGCGGGGCCCTCGGCGCGGACCACCTGCCCCACGTTGTGCTCGCGCAGCTTGCGGATGATCCAGGGCCCGAGCACGAACGCGAGGAGGAGCGCCGTGACCGTCGCGCCCGCCGCACGAAACGTGATGTAGTTGAAGAGGTTGAACAGGATGTGCTGGCGGGCAAGCGGCGCGAGCAAATGATAGAGCACGACGGCCCCTTCACGTGAGGTGGCGCAGCACTCGCTCCAAGGCGACGCCCCGCGACGCCTTGAGCAGCACAATCTCGTTTCCGCGCAAGGCCCGCTTGAGGAGCGGTCCCAGCGTTTCGGCATCGGGCGCGGTGATCAGCCGCTCGCCGAGCGCCTCGCGATAGCGCGCGAACGCCGGGACGAAGTCCCCGACGGCGGCCACGACTTCCGGCGCCGGCAAGAAGCTCATCAGCTCGTCGGCGACGAACGCGTGTAATCTTGCACTCTCCGGTCCTAACTCCAACATCGAACCCAGTACCACGACCAGGGGACGGCGCCGCCGGGCGGCGTAGGTCAAAGCCGTCTCGAGGGCCGCCAGGATCGAGTCGGGGTTCGCGTTGTAGCTGTCGTCCATGATCGTGAGGGAGCCCTTGGACACGAGCCCCCCCCGGCCGGCCGGAATCTGCACGTTGGCCAATCCGGCGACGGCGGCCTTCAAGTCCACGCCCGCTTCCCGCGCCACCGCGAGGGCGATCATGGCGTTGTCGACCTGGTGGAGGCCCAGGACCGGCAGCGTGACCGACGTGCCCATCCAATGGAGGATGGGCTGGCCTGCATCGTCGACGTCCACCTTGTCGGGATGCACCTCACCGAACTCATCGCGCGCCACCACGACAACCTTGCGGGCGCGGCGCTGCGCCTGTGCCACCAGGGCCGGAAAGTTTCCGACGACGGCCACCGGGGCCCCATCGAGCAGCGACGCCTTCTCCTGCAGCAGCCGCTCGGTCGACCCGAAGCCCTCGAGGTGCGCGAATCCGACGTTCGTGACCACGGCAATCGTGGGCTCGATGATGTCGCGCAGCTTCCCGATCTCACCGGGAAGACTCGCCCCCGCCTCGACGACGAGCGCGTTCGCGTCGTCGGGCGCCGAGAGGATCGTCAGGGGGACCCCCACGAGATTGTTCAGGTTGCCCGACGTCGCGTGCACGCGGCGCTGCGTCGCGAGGGCACTCCTGATCATCTCCTTGGCGCTCGTCTTGCCACTCGATCCGGTGACGGCGACGACGGGGGCGTCCTTGGGCAGGAGCCGGCGCCGTGCCCGCGCCAAGAGCCCCAAGGCGGTGAGGGTGTCGGCCACCTCGAACAGGGTGAGGCCGGGAACCGGAGGCGTCCCACGCCGCACCACCGCGCCTGTGGCGCCGGCGGCCTTGGCCTGGCCGAGGAAGTCGTGCGCGTCGAAACGCTCGCCTTTCAGAGCAACGAACAGCGTGCCAGGTGTTAGGTGTCGGGTGTCAGTGGTTACCCCTGTGAAACTGAGAGCCGCGGGCGCGGGTACGCCGAGGGCCTGAGCGACCTGCTCGCCCGTCCAGGAGGTCAGAGCGCCCCCAGGTCGCGCACGATCTCGCGCTCGTCGAAGTGCTGCTTCTCGGTCCCGACCACCTGGTAGGTCTCGTGCCCTTTGCCCGCCAGCAGCACCGTGTCGCCCAGCCGCGCCAGCTCGAGCGCCTGGCCGATCGCGGCGCGCCGATCCGTGACGCGATAGTGCGGCCGCGTCCCCATCCCGGATTCGATCTCGTCGAGAATGAGCTCCGGGTTCTCGGTGCGGGGATTGTCGGAGGTGACGATCGCCACGTCGGCGAGGCGCGACGC